>NZ_JBSSGJ010000039.1:0-1386 GCF_054063535.1 Sinomonas sp. RB5 | reverse complement strand
GTGTGATGTCTCAGGAGTCCGTGGACACTTCCTGTCTCAGGTGAGTGTGGACGGATCGTGTCTCACGTGAGTGTAGACAGTTCGGCTGTGGCGGGATGCCTGAGGCCGCGGCGGGGGACGAATCTGGTTCCTCTGGGCGGTCTGGGGTGGGTGAGGATCTCGGTGCCGTGCTCGTCGTAGAACGCCACGGTGTGCTCGTCGTGGAGGACGCGGACGGTCTTGCCTGCCCAGGCGGTGCCGAGGAGGAAGTGGCAGTTGAAGACGGTCACGACGCCTTTGGGGCGGCTGCCGGTGCGGATCGTGTTCCCGGGCCCGTGCAGCACGGGTGCGGGCTCCGGAGGGGTGGGCGGGTCGGCCTTGGGGGTGCGCTGCCAGGCTTCCATCGGGGTCAGGTGGAGGCTGCCGTGGCCCTGGTGCTCGCGCTCGGTGTTGTAGTAGAGGTCGAAGCGGTCGATCTGCTCCTGCAGGTCCGCCAGGGTCTGGGCCTGGGCGGCCTGGGCCGAGAGGTACTGGAACAGGGTCTGGTGGAAGCGCTCGTTCTTGCCCTGGGTCGTGGGCTTGTAGGGCTTGCCGGTGATCGGGCGGGTCCCGAGGGCTTCGAGGTAGGCCACGAGCGCGCCGCGGTGTCCTAGCCGGGAGGGGTTCAGGGCGCGGCCGTTGTCGGAGAGGAACTTCTGCGGGGCCCCGTGGCGGGCCACGGCCGTGCGGACCACGGCAAGGGCGGCCTCGCTGGTCTCGCCCCAGGCGGCCAGAGAGGCCAGGGCCAGACGGGAATGGTCATCGATGAGCTGGAAGATCGTGGCCCTCCGCCCGGTGGCGAGCGGCCATTCGGTCGCGTCGATCTGCCACAGCTCGTTCGGCGCGGCCGCGGTGAAGCGCTTGTAGGCCGAGCGCGGCTTCTTCCGAGGGGCCGGCACGACCTCACCGGCCCGGGCGAAGATCCTGGCAAGGGTCGCCCTCGAGGGCGGGGCCAGTCCGCGGCGGCGCATCAGTGCCCCGACGCTCACCGGGCCGCAGTCCAGGCCGTTCACAGAAAGTTCGCGGCGGATCTTCACAGCCAGGGCCGCGACTTCGTCCGCGGTCTGGGCCGGGTTGGCCAGGGGCCGGTGCGAGCCCAGTTCCATCGCCGCCCAGGTCCCCTCGGCTAGGGCCTTGGCCCGAACCTTGTAGAACCACGACCGCGAGACCCCATGCTCGCGGCAGAACCGCGCCACGGCCCCGCGGGGCGCATCCTCAGGCCACGAGGCCACTTTCAGTCTGACCCTCGGATCGGGCTCATAGACGCTCATGAGCCGATCAGAGGCCCGAAGTGTCCACGGACTCGTGAGACACACTGTCCACACTCACCTGAGACAGAAGTGTCCATTCAGTCCCGAGACTTCACAG
>NZ_JBSSGJ010000038.1:0-1407 GCF_054063535.1 Sinomonas sp. RB5 | reverse complement strand
GTTGGACTGGTGAAGTGAAAGTCTAGGCTGCGAGGGCCTGGGCCCGGTATCGGACCGGGCTCAGGCCCTCGAGCTTTGTAGAGATCCGCTCGTTGTTCCACCAGTCGATGTAGTCGTCGAGCGCTGCACCGAGCTCGCTGGTGGTGGCGAAGGTGTCGTGGTGGAACATCTCTTCCTTGAGGTGTCCGAAGAAGTTCTCGGCCACGGCGTTGTCCAAGCAGGTGGCCTTCCTCGACATCGACTGGACGGCGCCGGCCGATTCGAGGAGCCTGCGCCAGGAGGAGTGCTGGTACTGGAATCCCTGGTCAGAGTGCACCAGGGGCCTCTGACCGGGCATGAGGGTGGCCAGAGCCTGCGCAAGAGAGGTGTTCGTCAGGTCCAGGCCCGGCGAGAGGGCCCAGGAGTGTGCCACGACCGACCGGTCGAACAGGTCAATCACCGGTGAGAGATAGACCTTCCGATCCCCGACCCGGAACTCGGTGACGTCGGTGACCCACTTCCGGTTCGGGCCCTCGGCTGTGAAGTCCCGTTCCAGAGTGTTCGGTGCCGTCCGGCCGACCTCCCCGAGGTAGGAGCTGTAGCGGCGCCTGCGGCGGACTTTGCAGACAAGGCCGAGGGCCCTCATCAGCTTCAGCACCGTCTTCTTCGCCACCTGCCAGCCTTTCCGGGCCAGCACGGCGTGAACACGCCGATGCCCGTAGCGTCCCTTTGCCGCAGCGAACTCGTCGCTGATCGCGGCCTTCAGGTCCCCGGCTGGATCCGGTTCGGCGAGCTTGCCCTGATGGTAGAAGAACGTCGACCGGGCCAGTCCGGCGACCTCCAGCAGCGTCCCGAGTGGGTGCTCGGCCTTGAGGGCGATGACGGCCTGGACCTTCACCGTCGTCCTTGATCCCTCAAGGCCCGCAGTTTTCCCAGATAGGCGACCTCTGCCCGCAGCCGCTCGTTCTCCCGCCGCAACCGCGCCAGCTCGGACTCCTCCCGGGGCTCAGCGTCGGGATCGGCGCGTGGACGGCCTCTGGGCTTCGGTCTCAGCCCGTCCTCGCCTTCGCTGCGGAACTTCCGCACCCACGTCTCAACGAGCTTGGGCGAAGACAGATCGAACTCCCGCGCCAACGCCACAGCGGTCTCACCCGCAAGGACGCGACGGACCAGCTCGAGCTTGAACTCGAACGAGAACGACCGCTTCGTCGGTTTCGTCACCAACGCACCGCCTCCCCGAACCCGCCACCGGTCATACAGCCGCCGCACCGCCGAGCGCGAACCACCAAGACGCGACGCGACCGCCCTTGCACCCCAGCCGGCCTCAAACAACGCTACCGCTGCCGAACGCTCATCCTCTGACAACGAACTCCATGCATACACAAAACTGCTCCCCTGCAATCGGAACTGAATTTCTCAGTCCAACTC
>NZ_JBSSGJ010000037.1:0-1505 GCF_054063535.1 Sinomonas sp. RB5 | reverse complement strand
CACCACGGAAGTCGCCGATCATCGTGAGGACCACGGTCATGCCCATGCGGCCGACCATGTGATCCATGCCGAGGACGCCGGCTACCACAAGGGCCTGAAGGCCCGGCAGATCCAGATGATCGCGATCGGCGGCGCGATCGGCACCGGCCTGTTCCTGGGCGCCGGCGGGCGCCTGGCCGCGGCCGGGCCCTCGCTCGTGTTCGCCTACGCGATCTGCGGCGCGTTCGTCTTCCTCATCCTCCGCGCCCTCGGCGAGCTCGTCCTCCACCGGCCCTCCTCCGGCTCCTTCGTCTCCTACGCCCGGGAGTTCTTCGGCGAGAAGGCCGCCTACATCTCCGGCTGGTTCTACTGGATCAACTGGGCCATGACCACCATCGTGGACACCACCGCCGCCGCCCTCTACATGCACTTCTTCGGCAAGTACGTCCCCTGGATCGCCGCCGTGCCCCAGTGGGCCTGGGCCCTGATCGCCCTCGTGCTCGTCCTGGCCCTGAACCTGGTCTCCGTGAAGGTCTTCGGCGAGATGGAATTCTGGTTCGCCCTGATCAAGGTCGCCGCCCTGCTGGCCTTCCTCGCCCTGGGCATCTACTTCGTCCTCTTCGGCACCCCCACCGGCGCCACCACCGGCCTGACCCTCATCTCCGACCACGGCGGCCTCTTCCCCATGGGCCTGGCCCCCATGATCATGCTCATGCAGGGCGTCGTCTTCGCCTACGCCTCCGTCGAGCTCGTCGGCACCGCCGCCGGCGAGACCGAGAACCCCGAGAAGATCATGCCCCGCGCCATCAACTCCGTCGTGGCCCGCATCGCCGTCTTCTACGTCGGCTCCGTCATCCTCCTCTCCCTCCTGCTGCCCTACACCGCCTACCAGAAGGGCGTCAGCCCCTTCGTGACCTTCTTCGGCTCCATCGGCGTCGGCGGCGTGGACGTGATCATGAACCTCGTCGTCCTCACCGCCGCCCTGTCCTCCCTCAACGCCGGCCTCTACTCCACCGGACGCATCCTGCGCTCCATGGCCGCCGCCGGCTCCGCCCCCACGTTCGCCCTGCGCATGAACAAGGCCGGCGTCCCCTACGGCGGCATCGCCATCACCGCCGTCGTCTCCCTCCTGGGCGTGCCGCTGAACTACCTCGTCCCCGCCGACGCCTTCGAGATCGTCCTCAACGTCGCCTCCGTCGGCATCATCTCCACCTGGGCCACCATCGTCATCTGCCAGATCCAGCTGCACCGCTGGGCCAAGAAGGGCTGGACCACCCGCCCCGCCTTCCGCATGCCCGGCGCCCCCTACACCGGCTACATCACCCTGGCCTTCCTCGTCGCCGTCTTCATCATGGTCCTCATCGACTCCCCCTGGACCCTCCTGGCCACCGCCGTCGCCTGCATCCTCATGGTCATCGGCTGGTACGCCTCCCGCGAACGCATCCACGAGATCGCCGCCGCCCGCGACGGCTACACCGGCGCAGCCCCCGTCGTCGCCAACCGCACCCGACACGACTGACCCACCC
>NZ_JBSSGJ010000036.1:0-1583 GCF_054063535.1 Sinomonas sp. RB5 | reverse complement strand
TGGCTTCCGGGAGAACTTCCGCCGGATCAGCGTCCCCAGACTCTCCCCGGTGGCGAGGGCCGTCCGGTCGGAGATCTCCTGGGCCGCGATCATCATCGGCAGGGTCACCGGGGCCGTCCACAGCATCGCATTGCCGAAGCTCGCACCCGCCTGGGCGTAGGTCGCCACACCGGAGGGGTCATCGTCGGCCGCCCCCGCGATGAGACCCGGCCCGAGCACCCGCAGGTAGCGCCGGAGGCGTCCCTCCTGCACAGCCTCCTGCCGGGCCACGTCGACCTCGAGGTCCTCCACGGTGCCGTCGTCTCCGTCTGCCACTGCCATCCTCCTCAGAGGGGTTGAATCGGGCCTTCGCCCGGTCCATTGCCCAGTACCGGCGAAGGGCAACCGCGAACTGGAGAGCCCCGGTAGCTCTGCGGCAAGAGGCGGAACGCGCCTGAGCCCTCCCCGTGCCGGCATGGCGGCTGAGTGGTCGACCGGCGACGGGAAATACCTGCGCCTGGGTGCCGGTTGCACGATGAGGGCCCCGAGAGCATCTCGTCGGGGCTGTGTCCGCTGAACACCCCAGAGAAGGAAGACCCCTCGATGGCATTCGCTCCGCTGTTCTCCCCGGCCAGGATCGGCTCCACAGAGCTGCCCCATCGCCTCGCGCTCGCCCCGATGACCCGTATCAGCGCCGGCGAGGACGGCCGCGCCAACGAGAGGATGGCCGCCTACTACCGGGGCTACGCCCGGGGCGGGTTCGGGCTGCTGATCACCGAGGGCATCTACCCCGACACCGCGCACAGCCAGGGGTACCTGTACCAGCCGGGCCTGGCCACCGAGGAGCAGATGCTCAGCTGGATCCCCGTCGTCGAGGGCGTCCACCCCGAGGGCGCGAAGATCTTCGCCCAGATCATGCACGCCGGGTCCCAGGCCCAGGGAAACCGGTTCGTCGATTCGACCGTGGCCCCCTCGGCTCTGGCCCCTAAGGGTGAGCAGCTGGCCTTCTACCGCGGCGAAGGCCCCTACCGGGTCCCGGAGGAGCTGTCCGTCCAGCAGATGGAGCAGGTGCGGCAGGGCTTCGTCGCGGCCGCCCTGAGGGCGAAGGAGGCAGGCTTCGACGGGGTCGAGATCCACGGTGCGAACGGGTACCTGCTGGACCAGTTCCTCACCGACTACCTCAACCACCGCGCCGACGAGTACGGAGGCTCGGCGCGGAACCGGGTCCGCTTCCCGGCCGAGGTCGCCCGGGCTGTGCGCGAGGCGGTCGGGCCGGACTTCACCGTCGGCATCCGTATCTCCCAGGGCAAGGTCAGCGACTACGAGCACAAGTGGTCCGGCGGGGAGGACGAGGCGCGCGTCATCTTCTCGGCCCTGGCTCAGACCGGGATCGACTTCGTCCACACCACCGAGCACCAGGCCTACGCCCCGGCCTTCGAAGGCGGCCAGAAGTCCCTCGCGCAGCTCGCCAAGGAGCACACCGGGCTGCCCGTCATCGCCAACGGCCACCTCGACGACCCCGCCACGGCGGAGTCCATGCTCGGCGACGGCGGCGCCGACGTGGTCGCCCTTGGCAAGGCAGCCCTGGCCAACCGCGACTGGCC
>NZ_JBSSGJ010000035.1:0-1889 GCF_054063535.1 Sinomonas sp. RB5 | reverse complement strand
GGGGGCACAGGAGCAAAAGGGGGGCGCAGGGCGTGTTGCCCCAGGACCCAACAGTGTGCCAAGGACCCCACCCCCCGGAGAATCCGGCCCGGAACCCTTTCCAACCGCCCGCACCGGAGTGCGGGGGCGTACTGGGGCCACAGGCCGTACCAGGGGCACGGGCCACGAATCCGTCGATGTTCCACCCATGAGCACCCGCCGGGAGACGAACGCTCCCGCAGCGGGCCGCTGCTCCCCCCGCACCGGCACGGCCCATGCGGGCCGCCCCCGGCAGGGGCGCTGCTCCTTAGAAAGGAGGTGATCCAGCCGCACCTTCCGGTACGGCTACCTTGTTACGACTTAGTCCCAATCGCCAGTCCCACCTTCGACGGCTCCCTCCCACAAGGGGTTGGGCCACCGGCTTCGGGTGTTACCGACTTTCGTGACTTGACGGGCGGTGTGTACAAGGCCCGGGAACGTATTCACCGCAGCGTTGCTGATCTGCGATTACTAGCGACTCCGACTTCATGGGGTCGAGTTGCAGACCCCAATCCGAACTGAGACCGGCTTTCTGGGATTGGCTCCACCTCACAGTATCGCAACCCTTTGTACCGGCCATTGTAGCATGCGTGAAGCCCAAGACATAAGGGGCATGATGATTTGACGTCGTCCCCACCTTCCTCCGAGTTGACCCCGGCAGTCTCCCATGAGTCCCCACCCGAAGTGCTGGCAACATGGAACGAGGGTTGCGCTCGTTGCGGGACTTAACCCAACATCTCACGACACGAGCTGACGACAACCATGCACCACCTGTGAACCGGCCCCGAAGGGAAGCCCCATCTCTGGGACGGTCCGGCACATGTCAAGCCTTGGTAAGGTTCTTCGCGTTGCATCGAATTAATCCGCATGCTCCGCCGCTTGTGCGGGCCCCCGTCAATTCCTTTGAGTTTTAGCCTTGCGGCCGTACTCCCCAGGCGGGGCACTTAATGCGTTAGCTGCGGCGCGGAAACCGTGGAATGGCCCCCACACCTAGTGCCCAACGTTTACGGCATGGACTACCAGGGTATCTAATCCTGTTCGCTCCCCATGCTTTCGCTCCTCAGCGTCAGTTACAGCCCAGAGACCTGCCTTCGCCATCGGTGTTCCTCCTGATATCTGCGCATTTCACCGCTACACCAGGAATTCCAGTCTCCCCTACTGCACTCCAGCCTGCCCGTACCCACTGCAGACCCGGGGTTGAGCCCCGGGCTTTCACAGCAGACGCGACAAACCGCCTACGAGCTCTTTACGCCCAATAATTCCGGATAACGCTCGCGCCCTACGTATTACCGCGGCTGCTGGCACGTAGTTAGCCGGCGCTTCTTCCGCAGGTACCCTCACCCGAAGGCTTGTTCCCTGCCGAAAGGGGTTTACAACCCGAAGGCCGTCATCCCCCACGCGGCGTCGCTGCATCAGGCTTCCGCCCATTGTGCAATATTCCCCACTGCTGCCTCCCGTAGGAGTCTGGGCCGTGTCTCAGTCCCAGTGTGGCCGGTCACCCTCTCAGGCCGGCTACCCGTCGTCGCCTTGGTAGGCCATCACCCCACCAACAAGCTGATAGGCCGCGAGCCCATCCAAGACCGCACAAGGCTTTCCACCCCCCACCATGCGGCAAGGGGTCCTATCCGGTATTAGACCCAGTTTCCCAGGCTTATCCCAGAGTCAAGGGCAGGTTGCTCACGTGTTACTCACCCGTTCGCCACTAATCCACCCCGAAGGGCTTCATCGTCCGACTTGCATGTGTTAAGCACGCCGCCAGCGTTCATCCTGAGCCAGGATCAAACTCTCCGTCAAAGAACACGCCAACCAGGAACCCCAGGAAAATGAGGCACACCCGGCCAGCAGAAAATGATCCGGCATCAAACACCCAC
>NZ_JBSSGJ010000034.1:0-1954 GCF_054063535.1 Sinomonas sp. RB5 | reverse complement strand
TCATCGGCTTCCTCGGCGGTCTCATCACGGGCATCTCGCCCTGCATCCTCCCGGTCCTGCCGGTGATCTTCTTCTCCGGCGGGCTGGACAGCGCGCGGAGGGGGGCGCCGTCGTCCGCCCCGGCGTCGCCCGCCCCACGGGGCGACCTCGGCGGAGGGGCGCGGCAGGCGTCCCGCTGGCGCCCCTTCCAGGTCATCGGCGGGCTCGTGCTGAGCTTCAGCCTCGTGACCCTGCTGGGCTCGCTCGCGCTCTCGGCGCTCGGGCTGCCGCAGGATGTACTCCGCTGGGCCGGCATCGCCGTGCTCGCGGCGGTGGGGCTGGGGCTCATGATCCCGCGGGTCGAGGAGTGGCTCGAGAAGCCGTTCTCGTGGATCCCGCAGCGCCGCGTCGACGCCCGCCGGGGCGGGTTCGGGCTGGGGCTCGCGCTCGGGGCCGTGTTCGTCCCGTGCGCGGGGCCGGTGCTCGCGGCCATCACGGTCTCGGGCGCCACGGGACGGATCGGGCCCGAGACCGTGGCGCTCACCCTCGCGTTCGCGGTCGGGGTCTCGGTGCCGCTGCTGTTCTTCGCCCTGGCCGGCCGCGGCCTCGCGGAGCGGCTCAAGGCCTTCCGCAGGCGCCAGCGGGGCATCCGCCTCACAGCCGGCGCGCTCATGATCGCCCTCGCGGCGGGCCTCGCGCTCGACGTCCCGGCCACCCTCCAGCGCCTCATCCCCGACTACACGGCGTCCCTCCAGGACCAGCTGCGCCCCTCCGCGGGCACACCCCTGGACCTCGGCGGTCTCGTCACCGACGAGAACCGCGCGCTGTCCAACTGCACCCAGGGCGCCACCTCGCTGCAGGACTGCGGCCCCGCGCCCGCCCTGCGCGACGCGACGGCCTGGATCGGCTCGCAGCCCCTGGACCTGAAGAGCCTGCGCGGCAAGGTGGTCCTCATCGACTTCTGGGCCTACTCGTGCATCAACTGCCAGCGCTCCCTGCCGCACATCGTCCAGCTCAATGACGCCTACAAGTCCGCCGGGCTCGAGGTCATCGGCATCCACACCCCCGAGTACGCCTTCGAGCGCGAGCAGCGCAACGTCGAGGCCGGGGTGAAGGAGCACGGCATCGACTACCCCGTGGCGATGGACAACTCCTACGCGACCTGGACCGCGTACCGGAACCGCTTCTGGCCGGCCCAGTACCTCATCGACGCCAACGGCACGGTGCGGCACATCCAGCAGGGCGAGGGCGGCTACCAGACCACCGAGGCCCTCGTGCGGCAGCTGCTCACCGACGCCCACCCCGGCATCGCGCTCCCCCAGCCCGTCGAGTCGGCCGGCACCGCCGTCGCGGCCGGGACCACCCCGGAGACCTTCCTCGGGGTGGCCAAGCAGAACGCCTACGCCGGCCCCGGGGCGTACCGCGCGGGCCCCGGCACCTTCTCCTTCCCCGCCCAGCAGCGCCCGGGCTCGTTCGCGCTCTCCGGGCCGTGGACGCTCGACTCCCAGCGGATCACCGCGGGCTCCGCGCACGACGCCGGCCCCTCGCCCGCCGCCGCCGGTTCGCCTACCGGAGAGCCGTCCGTGCGGCTGGACTTCACCGCCAAGCAGGTCCAGGCCGTGGTGGGCGGCACTGGGAAGCTCACGGTCAGGGGACCGGACGGCCAGCGCACCGTCGAGGTGGGCGGCACCCCGCGCTCGTACGTCCTCCTCGACGGGGACCAGCAGCGCTCCGGGACCCTCGAGGTCGAGGCGAGCCCCGGCGTCGAGCTCTACTCGTTCACGTTCGGGTAGGAATCCGGGGAGGAAGGAGTGCGCCCCTTCTTGCGCATGGCGGTGGCCCAGAGGCGGCCGGCGCGGTAGGAGGAGCGCACGAGGGGTCCGCTCATGACGCCGAGGAAGCCGATCTCCTCGGCCTCCTGGGACAGCTCGACGAACTCCTCGGGCTTGACCCAGCGCTCCACGGGGTGGTGGCG
>NZ_JBSSGJ010000033.1:0-2434 GCF_054063535.1 Sinomonas sp. RB5 | reverse complement strand
GGCCTCTTGACCTGCCCGGGGAGGGAGCGTAAACCGGAGAGGTCATCGGATCGCTCTGGCTGGGTTTCGCACGGCGCGGTCCGCCCTCGGTCTCGTCAACGTGCTGGAGCCAGCCATGGGTACCGAGCGCTTCGATGTTCTCCGCGGCCAGGTCCGCGGCCAGGTCATAGAGGGCGATGATCCCGAGTACGAGGTGGCGCGCCACGTCTTCAACGGCATGGTGGACCGGCGGCCCGCCGCGATCCTGCGGGTGTCCCAGGTCGCCGACGTCATGGCGGCCGTCCGGTTCGCCCACGGGCTCGGCATCGACGTTGCCCTCCGGGGCGGCGGCCACAGCGCGCCGGGTTTCGGGACGGTCGACGGCGGGCTCGTCCTCGACTTCTCGGCCCGCCGCGGAGTCCGGGTCGACCCCGCAGCGAGGACGGCCCGCGTCGAGGCGGGCGCGACTTGGGCCGACTTCAATCACGCGACCCACGCGTTCGGCCTCGCGAGCACGGGTGGCATCATCGGCACGACCGGCGTCGCCGGCCTGACTCTGGGGGGCGGGATCGGCTACCTGGCCCGGAAGCACGGACTCTCGTGCGACAACCTGATCTCAGCAGACGTCGTCCTGGCCGATGGCACCTTCGTGACGGCCTGCGAGACGGCGAACGCAGACCTGTTCTGGGCCCTGCGCGGCGGCAGCGGGAACTTCGGGGCCGTGACCTCGTTCGAGTTCCGGCTGCATCCGGTCGACATGGTCCACGTGGGGCTCGTCTTCTACGACGCGGCACTCGGGGCCGACATCGGCGCCTCGTACCGCGAGTGGCTCGCCGACGAGCCGGAGGAGATGGGCGCCTTCCTCGGTTTCCACCAGGGGCCCCCGGTCCCGTTCCTCCCGGAGGAGTGGCACGGCAGGCCGGTCGCAGTGGTTGCCGGCATGTGGACGGGCGACGTCGACGCCGGACCGGCCCACTGGCAGCCCCTGCTCGACGCTGGACCGGTGCTCGGTTCCATGTTCGCCCCTCTCCCGTATCCGGCCCTCAACATCATGTTCGACGGCCTCAGCGGGGTCCCCGGGCTCCAGGGCTACTGGAAGGCGGACTTCCTCCGTACGCTCAGCGACGACGCGCTCCGCGTGGCGGTCGAGCACTCCGCCGGCATCCCCACCGTGCACTCGGCCAACCACTTCTACCCCATCGACGGCGCGGTCCAGCGTGTGGCCCCCGATGCCACGGCCTTCCCCTACCGCGACGTCCGGTTCGCTCCCGTCATCGCCGGGCAGTGGCCCGACCCCTCGGAGAACAGCCAGAACATCTCTTGGGTCCGCGACTACTGGTCCGCCCTCCACGAGTACTCAGAGCCCGGCGGCTACATCAACTTCCAGGACACGGACGACCAGCCCAGGATCGAGGCCAACTACGCCGGGAACTACGCCCGGCTGTCCGCGGTGAAGGCAACGTACGACCCGGACAACTTCTTCCACGTCAACCAGAACATCAAGCCTGCAGCGGCAGCAGCGGCAGATGCCGTGGCCCCGCCGACGGAAGGCGCGCCCACGTTCTGATCGAGGGGGCCGGACCCGAGCTGTCACGGCCCGGGTTCCGGCACTCCTACCTGCTCTGCTTGCCCTCAGTACTTGGTAGCCACGCGGAGCGAGGACCCTTCCACTTGACTTGCGCCTGATCAGGACGCTATTCGGCTTGACCGCCTTTACCGCCATTCCCGCCTCTGAGGACCTTGGAGATCAGACGCCGGAGCCAGTTCCGGCCCGATCAGAGGTCGTCGCCATGGCCCCACTCCCAGCCTTCAAGAGCTCCCGCGTCGCGCCGGCAGCGGTCGTCATCTGCCTCCTGGGTCTCGGGGGGCTGTCCGCCGTCGTTGCTGCTCCGTCTGTTCCGGCCAGCGTGGTCCGTGAGGCCGCTCCAGCTCCCGATCCCGCCGCGGAGCAACACACGCTGGCCCAGCTCGCCCATGAAGCGGCTGACCAGCGGGTGGCGCAGATCGTCGAGAGCGCCCGAGCGGAAGAGTCCCGCCAGCGCGCTGCGCAGGAAGCTGCCGCCCAGCAGGCGGCGGCGCAGCAGGCCCAGCGGCAGGCCGCGGCCCAGGCGCAGGCCGCCCACACACAGCCGGCGCAGGTCGCGGCCGCTCCGCCCGCCGCCGTCCCGCCGGCACCCGCACCCGCCCAGCCGCCGAGCGCCTTCATCCCGGTGGTCGGCGCCGGAGGCCAAGCCTCCGTGGACGCCTGTCAGGGACCGGTCCGCTTCACCCCCGTCACGGTGTCGATCAGCATCGCCGAGCACGACCTGTGCGGTGGATGGAACAGGATGAGCTGGATCCAGCCGGGCACCAAGGTCACGGTGCAGGGCTACGGCACGTTCACGGCCTTCGCCCGGATGGTGGTGCCCAAGGGCGCAGGGGAGGGAGTACTCGGAGGCTTCGCCGGCGGCTACCC
>NZ_JBSSGJ010000032.1:0-3388 GCF_054063535.1 Sinomonas sp. RB5 | reverse complement strand
AAAGCTCGAGGGCCTGAGCCCGGTCCGATACCGGGCCCAGGCCCTCGCAGCCTAGACTTTCACTTCACCAGTCCAACTCTCGGGGACCAGTTCAGTCACGAGCGGCGCCCTTTTGCGTTCCCCTCCCGGGGTCCTGTGCGCAGGGTCCTCTGCTGAGTGCCCTGAGCTCAGCGCCGCCCAGCGCGGCCGAACGTGAGTTCTTCCCGCAGCTGCCAGAACCCGTCGGCGTCGTGCTGGTACAGGCCCATGCTGTCCACGGTGAAGGCTGCGCTGTAGGACTCCAGCTCGCTCTGCGCCTCATCGAGCCGCTCGGGCGGCAGGTCGTGCGCCACGGTGACGTGCGGGTGGTACGGGAAGGGCAGCGTGCGCGCGAGCGGGCCCTGCTGGAGCTCGCGGTGCAGGCTGACGCACTCCTCGAAGCCCTCGTCCACGTTGACGTACACCACGGGCGAGACGGGGCGGAACGTGCCGGTCCCCTTCAGGCCCACGGTGAACGGACGCGCCTGGGCGGCGACGCCGCGCACGTGCCGGACGGCCGCGTCCCAGTCGGACGTCTCGGTGGTGGTCACGAGCGTGATGTGGGCCGGGATGACCTCGGCCATGCGGTCCCCGAACGAGGCCCGCCACGCGCGCAGCTCCTGGGCCACCATGTCGGGAAACCCGAGGATCACGCCGACGAGCGGCCGGTCGGCACCTCCTGCGGTGCCCGCTGTGTCCTCGATCGTGCCGTCCTCGAATCCCGGCATGGCCTCAGCCGACGGCCGCTGCCGCCGGGGCGAGGGCAGGGAGGAACCCGACGCGCTCGTAGACGTCGGCGAGCGTGCGCGACGCGATCTCGCGGGCCTTCGCGGCGCCGCGGGCCAGCAGACGGTCGAGCTCCGACGGATCCGTCAGCAGCTCCTCGGTGCGCGCCTTGATGGGCGCGACGGCGTCCACGACCACCTGCGCGACGTCCGTCTTGAGATGGCCGTACATCTTGCCCTCGTAGGAGGCCACGAGCGAGTCCATGTCCTCGCCCGTGATGGTCGAGATGATCGTCAGGAGGTTGGAGACGCCCGGCTTTGCCTCGCGGTCGAACCGGACCACCGTCTCGGCGTCGGTCACCGCCGACTTGATCTTCTTCGCCGTGGCCTTGGGGTCGTCGAGGAGGTTGATCAGGCCGTTCGGCGACTCGGCCGACTTCGACATCTTCGCCGTCGGGTTCTGCAGGTCGTAGATCTTCGCCGAGGTCGGCGGGATGAGCGCCTCGGGCACCACGAAGGTCTCGCCGAACCGGGAGTTGAAGCGCTGGGCCAGGGTGCGCGCGAGCTCGAGGTGCTGGCGCTGGTCCTCGCCCACGGGGACCCCGTACGGCCGGTAGAGGAGGATGTCGGCTGCCATGAGCATCGGGTACATGAACAGGCCGGCACTCGCGGCGTCGTGGCCGTGGCGGGCCGCCTTGTCCTTGAACTGGGTCATGCGGGATGCCTCGCCGAAGCCCGTGAGGCACGTCAGCACCCAAGCGAGCTGGGCGTGCTCGGGCACGTGCGACTGCACGAACAGCGTGGAGCGCTCGACGTCGATTCCGCCCGCGATGTACTGGGCCGCCGTCAGCCGCGTGCGGTGCAGGAGCTCGGCCGGCTCGTGCGGGACCGTGATGGCGTGCAGGTCGGGGATGAAGTACAGGCACTCGTACTGGTCCTGGAGCTTGACCCAGTTGACGAGGGCGCCGAGGTAGTTTCCGAGGTGGAGCGAGTCGCCCGAGGGCTGCATGCCGGAGAGGAGTCGCTGGCGGGCGGGGGCAGGAGAGGTCATGGAGTCAGGCACTTCCGAGAGGTCTAGAGCTGGTAGTCGATGACGAGCGGGGCGTGGTCGGACCATCGCGTGTCCCAAGCGCTGGCGCGATCGACGACGGCGTTCCGCGCCACCGCGGCCAGGGACGGCGTGGCCATCTGGTAGTCGATGCGCCACCCCGCATCGTTGTCGAACGCCTTGCCGCGCTGCGACCACCACGTGTAGGGGCCGTCCACCTGGCCGGCCAGGTCACGGTGCACGTCCCGCCAGCCGATCTCGGTGCCGAAGAACCGGTCGAAGTACGCGCGCTCCTCCGGAAGGAACCCGGCGCGCTTCTGGTTGGCCTTCCAGTTGCGGATGTCCAGCGGGGTGTGGCCCACGTTGAGGTCGCCGACCACGAGGGCGTAGTCGCTCATCTCGCCGAGCTCCGGCAGCCGCTTGAGCATGACGTCCAGGAACCGGTACTTGTCATCCTGCTTGGGGGTGCCCACCTCGCCCGAGTGCACGTACGCGCTCACGACGGTCAGCTGGCGGCCGCCCTCGAGGGCGAAGTCCGCCTCCACCCAGCGCCCGGCGGTGGCGAAGTAGTCGTCGCCGATCCCGATCCTCGTCTCCGTGGGAGCCTCGCGGGAAGCGATCGCCACGCCGGCGCGGCCCTTCGCGTCCGCCTCCGCATGCAGGACCTGCCAGCCGTCGAAGTACTCGTGCACGGTCGGGTCCGGGGCACGGACTTCCTGCAGGCAGAGGATGTCCACCTCGCGCGTCCCGAGCCACTCCGGCATGCCCTTGCGCCACGCGGCGCGGAGGCCGTTGACGTTGACGGTCGCGATGCGCAGGGCCCCACCCTTCGGGGCCGATTCGGGGGAAGTCACCTAGCCACTCTACCCCTCGTCGATGACCGTCCCCGTGAGGGGCGTGCCGTCGTCAGGGCGGAGCATGTCACGGGCGTTCGCGGCCGTGATCTGGATCGTCTCGAGGGCGCGGTCCACCATCTCGCGATCGCCTCCGAGGTTCTCGCGGATCACGCGCTCCTGGACCTGGATGATCTTGAACGAGTGGTCGAGCTTGAGGTCGCGGACCTCGTCCACCGAGCGGGCCTCACCGCCGGCGACCGACGGTCCGCGGCCCGTGAGCTGCTCGGCGGCGCGTTCGAAGCGCTCCTGGGCCTTGCGGCCTGCGGTCCGGACGGTGGTGAAGACGAAGAACGCGAAGACCAGCCACCCGAACGAGACGATCGCCACGATCCATCCGATCACGGCGTTCTGGTTCGCCGCGAAGATCACGGCCACGAGGAACGCGAGCACGAGGACCGATAGGCCCAGTGCGCCGACCTTGATGCCTCCTCGGCGGGGCGCCTGGGCGCCGCTGGGCTGGCTGGATGCGTTCTGATGGCCGAGACTCTGCATGGGGTCCATTCTCCCAGACGTCCGCACCGCCGATCGCCGCGCACGCTCCTCCCCCGGCCCCGCTCCACCCCCCGCCCTCCCACCGTCTCGGGTACGCATCTCGTCGCGCTTTCCCCGTGTGATGTCTCAGGAGTCCGTGGACACTTCCTGTCTCAGGTGAGTGTGGACGGATCGTGTCTCACGTGAGTGTAGACAGTTCGGCTGTGGCG
>NZ_JBSSGJ010000031.1:0-3472 GCF_054063535.1 Sinomonas sp. RB5 | reverse complement strand
CGGGGTTTGTTGTCTGGGGACCGTATGGTGGACGCGGAGCATTGTGTGGTTCCACCGCACCCCCTTTTTTTCCTTGCGGTGGTGGGGGGTGTGGTGTGTTGAGGTTGTCGGCCTATTAGTACCGGTCGGCTTCACGAGTCTTCAGTCCTCGTTTCCACGTCCGGCCTATCAACCCAGTGGTCTGCTGGGGGCCTCTCGCCCTTGACGGGCGTGGAGATCTCATCTTGAAGCGGGCTTCCCGCTTAGATGCTTTCAGCGGTTATCCCATCCGAACGTAGCCAACCAGCCGTGCACCTGGCGGTACAACTGGCACACCAGAGGTTCGTCCGTCCCGGTCCTCTCGTACTGAGGACAGCCCTTCTCAGATCTCCTGCGCGCGCAGCGGATAGGGACCGAACTGTCTCACGACGTTCTAAACCCAGCTCGCGTACCGCTTTAATGGGCGAACAGCCCAACCCTTGGGACCTACTCCAGCCCCAGGATGCGACGAGCCGACATCGAGGTGCCAAACCATGCCGTCGATATGGACTCTTGGGCAAGATCAGCCTGTTATCCCCGAGGTACCTTTTATCCGTTGAGCGACGGCCCTTCCACGAGGTGCCGCCGGATCACTAGTCCCGACTTTCGTCCCTGCTCGAGATGTCTCTCTCACAGTCAAGCCCCCTTGTGCACTTGCACTCGCCACCTGGTTGCCGACCAGGCTGAGGGGACCTTTGGGCGCCTCCGTTACTCTTTGGGAGGCAACCGCCCCAGTTAAACTACCCGTCAGGCACTGTCCCTGACCCGGATCACGGGCCGAGGTTCAGGTGTCCAAAGCGACCAGAGTGGTATTTCAACGATGACTCCACCGGCACTGGCGTGCCCGCTTCACAGTCTCCCACCTATCCTACACAAGCCGCTCCGAACACCAATACCAAACTGTAGTGAAGGTCTCGGGGTCTTTCCGTCCTGCTGCGCGTAACGAGCATCTTTACTCGTAGTGCAATTTCGCCGAGTTCACGGTCGAGACAGCGGGGAAGTCGTTACTCCATTCGTGCAGGTCGGAACTTACCCGACAAGGAATTTCGCTACCTTAGGATGGTTATAGTTACCACCGCCGTTTACTGGGGCTTGAATTCTCCGCTTCGCCACTGAGTGGCTGACGGGTCCTCTTAACCTTCCAGCACCGGGCAGGAGTCAGTCCGTATACATCGTCTTGCGACTTCGCACGGACCTGTGTTTTTAGTAAACAGTCGCTTCCCCCTGGTCTCTGCGACCCATATCCCCTCCCAGGCGCGCGGCCTGTTCAAGGTCAGGGTCCCCCTTCTCCCGAAGTTACGGGGGCATTTTGCCGAGTTCCTTGACCGTGATTCTCTCGATCGCCTTGGTATTCTCTACCTGATCACCTGTGTCGGTTTGGGGTACGGGCGGCTGGGACCTCGCGTCGATGCTTTTCTCGGCAGCATAGGATCACCCGATCCCCCCGTGAGGGGGTCCCGTCGGATCTCAGGCTTCGTGCGCGGCGGATTTGCCGACCGCGCGCCCTACATCCTTGGACCAGGTCAACCATCGCCTGGCCGGGCTGCCTTCCTGCGTCACACCTGTTAATACGCTTGCCTCGCAGCTCTGGTCCCCGCGCTCGCCCCACGGTCCATGCCCGAAGGCATGGGGTGTGGGGTCCGGGCGGTCAGCATCGGCTGTCCGGCATGGGCGGTCCTTCGCCGGTACGGGAATATCGACCCGTTGTCCATCGACTACGCCTGTCGGCCTCGCCTTAGGTCCCGACTTACCCAGGGCAGATGAGCTTGACCCTGGAACCCTTGATCATCCGGCGGACGGGTTTCCCACCCGTCTTTCGCTACTCATGCCTGCATTCTCACTCGTGCGGCCTCCACCCCTCGGTCACCCGGGGGCTTCACTGCCCGCACGACGCTCCCCTACCCAGCCCCACCCCTGAACCACGAAGGCTAGGGTGCACGTGGGACTGCCACGGCTTCGGCGGTGTGCTTGAGCCCCGCTACATTGTCGGCGCGGAATCACTTGACCAGTGAGCTATTACGCACTCTTTCAAGGGTGGCTGCTTCTAAGCCAACCTCCTGGTTGTCTGGGCAACTCCACATCCTTTCCCACTTAGCACACGCTTGGGGGCCTTAGCCGGTGGTCCGGGCTGTTTCCCTCTCGACTACGAAGCTTATCCCCCGCAGTCTCACTGCTGCGCTCTCACTTGCCGGCATTCGGAGTTTGGCTGACGTCAGTAACCTTGTGGGGCCCATCGGCCATCCAGTAGCTCTACCTCCGGCAAGAAACACGCAACGCTGCACCTAAATGCATTTCGGGGAGAACCAGCTATCACGGAGTTTGATTGGCCTTTCACCCCTACCCACAGCTCATCCCCTCCATTTTCAACTGAAGTGGGTTCGGTCCTCCACGACGTCTTACCGTCGCTTCAACCTGGCCATGGGTAGATCACTCCGCTTCGGGTCCAGACCACGCCACTGAACGCCCTGTTCAGACTCGCTTTCGCTACGGCTCCCCCACACGGGTTAACCTCGCGACGTGGCACTGACTCGCAGGCTCATTCTTCAAAAGGCACGCCATCACCGCACCCCCAGCGGGGCCGGCTCTGACGGTTTGTAGGCGCACGGTTTCAGGTACTGTTTCACTCCCCTCCCGGGGTACTTTTCACCTTTCCCTCACGGTACTTGTCCGCTATCGGTCATCGGGTAGTATTCAGGCTTATCAGGTGGTCCTGACAGATTCGCACGGGATTCCTCGGGCCCCGTGCTACTTGGGGACACCGGCAAGGACGGCAGACCAGCGTTACGGCTACGGGACTCACACCCTCTACGGCCGGCCCTTCAAGACCGTTCGCCTACACTGCTGCACTCGCCCCCGACCACCGGCAGATGATCGAAGCCAGGCCCCACAACCCCCTGCGCGCAACCCCTGCCGGGTATCACACGCGCACGGTTTGGCCACATCCGCGTTCGCTCGCCACTACTGACGGAATCACTGTTGTTTTCTCTTCCTGCGGGTACTGAGATGTTTCACTTCCCCGCGTTCCCTCCACACCGTCTATGCGTTCAACGGCGGGTCACCGCATCAAGTGCGGCGGGGTTCCCCCATTCGGAGACCCTGGGCTCACAGTCCGGTTATCGACTCCCCCAGGCTTATCGCAGATTCCCACGTCCTTCATCGGCTCCCGATGCCAAGGCATCCACCGTGCGCCCTTGGAAACTTCAACACAGAAGAAACCACAAAGGGCGCACACACACGCAACGTGCGTGCACACACCTACAAGAAAACTCGACCCGCCACGACCACACCACCACCCGACAGGGCAGGGCACAGCGCGGCAGGAAGAAATTGCTAGATGCTCGCGTCCACTATACAGTTCTCAAACAACAACCCCCACAACCTGCACCCATGCGGCAGGGCCGCACGGCACGGGAAGGCGGGAACCAGCACCCCCACGGACCCCCGCACCCCACAC
>NZ_JBSSGJ010000030.1:0-3929 GCF_054063535.1 Sinomonas sp. RB5 | reverse complement strand
CTCTGCCGTGAACACCACCGTCTCAAGACCCGCGGCCACTGGACCCTCCGCCAACCGGCCACCACCCAGGCCCACCCCCCCCCCCCCAGCCCCCCCCCCCCCCCCCCCCCCCCCCCCCCCCGCCCCCCCCCCCCCCCCCCCCCCCCCCCCCCCCAGTCGACGGAGGCTGACGGCCGGTGGGCTGCAGCTGACAGGCGGACAAGGCTGCGGTCCGAAAGGCTTTGTGCTGGTCTACCCGTCCCCCTCATAGATCCCCCTCCCCTCCTGGCTTCCTCTCTACTCTCTTCATTCCTCCCTGGCGGTTGGCTCCTCTTAGACACGGTGGAACATTCTGGCTATGATCGAAAGTATGATGAGTTTCCATCGCTACCAGTGGCTCTTCGCGGGCCTGGCCCTCGTCGTCCTGGCATGCTCGCTCTCCGTCTCCTACTCCGGCCTGTACGGCGTCTCGGAGTCCATGGGTGTCCCCGGCCCGGTCCGCGCGGCCGTCCCCGTGGGGATCGATGTCAGCCTGCTGATGACCACGGCTGGCGCTTTGGTGTACAAGCAGCGCGGCTGGAGCATTCGGTGGCTGCGTGCCGGCACCGCGTTCTGGACCCTGGTCTCGTGCCTGGGCAACATCGCGCACGTGCTCCTGGCGAACCCGGTCATGACCCGGGCCGCGGAGGCGTCGGCAGTCATCGCCCTGCTCATGCCCGTGGCGGCCCTGTTCAGCTCTGCGATCCTCGAGCGGGTCATGGTCGAGGGCAGGGCGCCCGCCCCGCGGAAGGCCGTGGCCGAGAAGGCGGCGCCCGTGGTCCGCGAGCCTGCCCCCGCCAGGGTGGTGCCGGCACCGGTGAAGTCCGAGGCCGTGAAGCCGGCCGCCGCCGCGGCGGCTCCCCGGCCGCACTTGGTCGAGGCCCCCGCCGCCGAGCCGGTGGCGGAAACGCCGGCCGGCGCCCTGGCGGAGCTCGCTGTCGGCACGGACGAGGGCGAGTTGCGCGCCCGGATCGCCGAGCTCACCGACCAGGGCCTGTCCCAGGCCAAGGTCGCCGACGCCCTAGGGGTGTCCCGGCCGAAGGTCCAGCGGGTCCTCAAGGCCCTGGCCGCCGAGTCCGAGGCGGCGGCAGCATGAGGCGTCGCACCGTCGCGATCCTGACCGAGGTGGCGTGGCCCTCGCCCGCTGCGAGGACGCCGGCCAGGGCGAGGGCCCCGGTGCAGTCCGCCCCGGCCCCACCCCCTTCGGCGACACCCGCACCGGGCGCTGCCCGGCGGTTCATGATGAGGGCTTGAGCCCGCGATCACACCGGTCGAAAGTAGCTAGTGAAGGTGCCACAGAATCGGTTGGTCCACGGCCACGGGGGGAGCAGCATTATGAACGGAGCCGACAAGGATAAGAGGCCCAGCAGGAAGAGGCTGGCCGCCCGGGGCACCTCGCTGCTACTTGCAGCCGTCTTTCAGGCAGCGACAGTTGCTGCCTGTGCGGGTGTTGATAGCCCTGGGCCGGCGGCGGACTCCAGCAGCTCCACAGTCAGCAAAGCCGCAGAGAGCACCTCAGAGAGCACCCCGGCAGCGACCGCTACGACATCCGCCCCTCCGGCTACCGCGGCCCCCGCACCTGGTCCTGTGAATGACCTGACTGGCTTTGGAGCGACCCAGGAGAAGTGGGACAGCACCCACACGGCCGACACCAGTAGGGTGCCCGGGAGTGCCTACAACCCCGGGTTCTCCACTGCCGGGTGCAGCACCAACGGGGATGAGTACTACGCGATGCAGGGCACCACCTTCTACTCGATGTGCCTGCCACCCCACCTATCCCAGGCGGCCGCCCAGGCCCTGGTCATGCAGGAGTTCCCGAAGGACGCCGCCGTCCTCTGGCAGGGAAAGCAGACGAGCAGCGAACCGGACGAGTGCTACGAGGAGGAGGTGCATAGTCCCACGCTGGCGACAGCGCTCGGCGGCAGCGGCAATGCGCTCATCGAGTTCCAGACCTTCGTCCCGGGCAACTCGACCGGCCACATCAAGTACGACGCATCGAACGTGAACAACGTGCTCTTGTCAGGGCAGGACGCCCCGAGTCTCGATGCCGCTGGGGGATGCTGACGCCCACCCCGAGGCGGGGACCGAGGCCACGGATGGCACGACTCCTAGCCGAGCACGCGGGGCAGCAGCAGGAATGCGACCGCGGTGATCACGAGCACGACCCCGAGGAACACAGCCCCGCCGACGCCGCCGCCCTGGGGGCGGCGCGCCTGCCGGGACGCCGGCGCCGGGCGCGGCTTGCGGCGCATGTCCGCCTCGACGTCCCACTCAGGGACCGGGCCGACGACGTCTAGGGTGGACGTCCCGTGCGGCTCCGGCCGGTACGGGGTCGCAGGGGGCGGGGTGGCATCCCACAAGGACGGCTCCTGCACGGGGGCGCCGTAGCTGCGCCGGTCGATCGCCGCGAACAGCACCTGGGCCTCCGGGATGTACGGGGCGGTTCGCCCGTCCGGGTGCACGACGTCCTTCGTCGTGGACCCGTCCAGGAGCTTGGTGCTGACCAGCAGGGGGCCCTTCGCCTTCACGTACCGGCGCAGCATCTCCAGCAGCTCATCGCGGGGGACAGCGGTGAACCCGTCGATGGAGTGCCCGTCGACCTGGACGGACACGGTGCGGTCCAAGAGGTGGACTGCGCCGAGGGTGATGAACCGGCTGGTCACGGTGCTCACTCCGCTGCCACGGCCCGCAGCTCGTCGATGTAGCCGCGGTAGGCGTCATGGGTCAGCTGCAGCCACTCCTTCGCGTCCGCGACCGGCCAGGCCACGAACGCGTCCGAGGCCGTGTACCGGCCGTGGGTGGCACCTCTGCGAAGGATGTGCCGCAAGAAGCCGCGGCAGCGCGTGGCCTGGAACAGACAATGACTTGTCTTCCGAAGTCACCCATAAACCACCCACTTTGAGGTGACACGACGGGAACTCGCGGGTAGCGTCATCAACACCTATTGGGGCGTTTCCGCAGGTGAAGCGGCAGTTTCGGGACGGTCCGGGGATCGGCGGGATCTCCCTTCTGTAAACAGAGGGTCGCCGGTTCGAATCCGGCAGGGGGCTCCACGAACCCCTCTCTGACCTGCGAAAACGCAGATTGGAGAGGGGTTTTCCCATGCTTCGGCCACCCAAGTCTCCCATTTACTCACCCACTTTCGACGACGGATCTCTCCGACGTCTGTCGGGGTCACCCACAATGGCGGGGAGAGCTCCTCGGCTCACCGCACACATGGCGTTCGAGGCGCCCCGCCACGTGTCGATCAAGCGGGAGGAGATCCACACCGCCGTCTCCGAGGCGAACCTGGCGGCCACGGCCGCTCGAGCAGAGGACCTGCTGAATGGGCTCGGCCTTCACGACCCTGCCTGACGGCCTTAGGACCCCTGACCGGTGAGCGTCGTCCAGACGCCGAGGGCGCCGGCGACGGCCATGACGGCCGCCGTTGCCCAGCCGATGGCGGCGGCGGTCTTCCCGTTCGCATAGTCACCCATGATCTTCCGGTCACCGGAGACGAGCATGGTCACGATCAGGAAGGGTGCCGCGGCTATGCCGTTGACGACGGCGACGAAGACCAGCAACTTGATGGGGTCGTCCAGGGCGAGGGCGAGGAGGATGCCGCCGATGATGCCGACGCCGAGCAGGCTGTAGAAGACCCTGGCGTTGCGGGGGCGGCGGTCGAAGCCCCACCGTGTCCCGAGCAGGCCGGCGAGCCCGACCGAGGCCGAGCCGGCCAGGACGGGGATGGCCAGGAAGCCCGTGCCGATGAACCCTATGGAGAACAGGGCCTTGGCCGCGGGACCGGCGACGGGCTCGAGAGCCTTGGCCGCGTCCGCTGCGCTGCTGATCTGTGTGCCGTTCCTCCCGAGGGTCGCGGCACTGGCCGCCATGATCGCGAACATGACCAGCACGGAGAAGCCCATGCCGGT
>NZ_JBSSGJ010000029.1:0-6755 GCF_054063535.1 Sinomonas sp. RB5 | reverse complement strand
CCCCGGGCCGCCCTCCGCGCGTGGGCCCCGGGCCCCCCGGGCCCCGCGGCGCCGGGGGGGCCCCCCCCGGGGGGCCCCCCCCCCCCCCCCGGGGGCCCCCCCCCGGGGGCCCCCCCGCCGCCGGTGTCTGTGCTCGCCCTTCTCTTGGTGCCTGTCAGCCGATGACGGCCTTGAGCCGTCCCGAACGCCACAGCCACAGCGCGGCGGCGGCGAACGCGACCAGGGCCGCGGCGAAGGTCCCGACGCCGAACCAGAAGTCGGTGGGCAGCAGGAGCATGAGGGCGCAGACGGCGACGCTCACCACCAAGCCGAGGACCATGATCCGCGCGTCCATCAGATGGCGGCCGTGGCGCCGCGCCGCGGCCATGTAGGCCAGGCCCAGCAGGACGAAGGCCAGCACCTTGGTGGCCCCCACCCAGAACAGGCTCCCCGTCGCGGCGGGGATCAGCATGACCGCCAGATCGAGGATGGCAACGGCCGGGGTGACCAGCGCCATGAGGCGGGTGCGGCCGATGGCCACGAGCTGGGTCGTGCCGAGCAGGAAGACGATGTAGCCCATGGCCATGGCCGGCATGATCCGGGCGAGCTGGAGCTGCTCGACGGTCGGGTCGTGCGCGAGGATGTTGGCGGCCAGCACGGCGGACGCGCTCGCGGCGACCGCGAGGGCCACGCCGACGGCGACCCCCTCGACCATGATGCGGCGCACGGCGCCCTTCGCGTCGTCCCCGCGGTGCGCGAGGATGGCCGTCTCCCACACGTTGGCGAGGGCCATGATCACGGCGAGGGGCCCGAGGGCCATGGGCAGCATGGCCCCGTACTTGCCGTAGAACGCCGGCCCGTGGAGGGCGGTGAGGATGAACGACTCGCCCTGGAGCATGAGCACGAGCGCGACGCTGTGGGGGAGCATCGGCGCCGAGGTCCGCAGCGCCGAGCCCACCAGTCCCGGGAAGGCGAAGGGCCGGCCCGGCTTCGAGGCGATCAAGCTGGCGGCCGAGGTGAGGGCGACGACGACGGCGAAGGCGCCCATGTACGCCGCGGCGCTGCGCGAGACGAACAGGACGGCGGCGAGGCCCGCGAGGTGGCCGAGCGTCTGGGCGCCGATGGTGATCCCGACGAAGGCCATGGCCCGGTGCTGCGCCCGCAGGACGGAGAGGCACATCTGGATTCCGCCCAGCAGCCCGACCACCGCCAGCGCGATCACCGTGGAGAGGTTGTCGGCGAGTCGCCCGGCCGCGGCGGCCAGCGCGACGGCGACGCCGACGCCGAGCACGCCCAGGCCGGCGCTCTGCAGGATGCCGAAGCCGGACAGCGACGCCGCCTTGCGCGGGCCGTCGGGGCCGTCGAAGTAGGCGCGGGTGATGATGAGCGGCAGGCCCACGAGGATGACGATCAGGGCGACGGACACGAGCGAGATCGAGAACGAGACCCGGCCCCACTGCTCAGGGTCGAGGGTCCGCTGCACGAACGGCTGGGTGATCAGCGGACCCGCGCCCTGGGCGACGGCGGCGAGGAGGTACAGGAACCGGTGGCTGGCCGGCGCAGCCGCGACGGCCACCGCCTGCTCGGGCTGCCGGCTCATGCCCCGAGCTCGTACTGGCGGCGGATGTAGGACCGGTACGCCGTCGCGTAGAGGCCCGGTGCCACCCGCGCTGCGACGGCCGAGGCGGCGATGACGGGCGCGCACACGAACACGTCCGGCAGGTCCCGCAGCCGGACCTTGTCCCGCAGGACGGCAGAGAGGGCCGCCACGGTCTGCCCGTCGGCACCGCCGGCGAGGGCTCCGGAGAGCACGACCACCGCGAGCGTGGCCCGCATGCAGCGCCAGGACCGCTGCGAGACGAGGGGGGCCACCTCCGGGTTGAGGCCGTCGCGCAGGAACGCTTCGGTGTCCGTGACGAAGTCGGCGGTGAGCTTCTGCGACCACGTGGTCGAGGCAGCGTCGACGTAGTAGGCGTAGACCGGGGTGGCGCTGAACCTCACCGCGGTGCTGTAGGAATAGGCCGCCGCGTTGAAGATGATGTCCTCGTAGCGCCGGATGTCCTCGCGGTGCTGGACGGCATCGAACAGGCGCCGGCGGTAGAGCTTGCCGTGGTTGTAGTTCCAGATGCGCTCCTGCAGGAGCGCCTCGACCGCTTCGAGGCCGGTGAGCGTGCCCGTCACGCGGTCGGGCCGGACACTCTCGCGCCCGCTGGCCAGCTTGGCCACGTGGGCTCCGGCGGCGACGTCGACCGCCGGGTCCGCCGCGAGCGCGAGGAGGTGGTCCAGCGCGAGGGGGAGCAGCTCGTCGTCGCTGTCGAGGAAGCCCACGAACTCGCCCGTGGACGCGGCGACGCCGGCGTTGCGCGCAGCGCTGGGGCCGGAGTTGGCCTGGAGGGAGACCAGCCGGATGCGCTGATCGCCGGTGGCCCTGATGTAGTCGCGGACGGCCTGCGCGCCCCCGTCCGTGGAGCAGTCGTCGACGACCACGGCCTCCCAGCCGCCGAAGGTCTGCGCGCGGACACTGTCGAGGGCCCGGCCGATCACTGCGGCGCCGTTGTACAGCGGGATGACGAGGCTCACTCGGGGCGTGGGCGCTGGGCTGGTCACGGTGCTCCCATGGTCGGAACGGACATCGGCTGGTCGGTGCGCGAATGGCGCACCGACCAGCCTACCCGCTCAGGAGTACCCGTTCAGGAGTAGGCGACGACGGCCCCTCCGGTCGCGGTCCAGCTGATCGTCCCGCCCTGGTACTTCTGGTAGCACGAGCTCGACGACGAGCAGATCTCCCCGGTCGTGGGGTAGCCCAGCCGGCTGTTCTGGAACCCGAGGTTCGCCCACGCCGTGCGGATCGCCCCCCACGTGCTCAGCTGCGCGCCGGTGGCGGGGCTCCAGACGATGCCGCCGCCCTGGAACATCTGGTAGCAGCCGCCGTTGAGCAGTCCGCAGGTGTCGCCGCTCGAGGTCGGGTAGCCCATCCGCCCGTCCTGGAAGCCGGTCGCGGCCCACGCGTTGCGGATGGCGCCCCAGGTGCTCAGCTGCGCGCCGGTGGCGGGGCTGTAGTTGATGCCGCCGCCCTGGAACATCTGGTAGCAGCCGCCGTTGACCTGGCCGCAGATCTTCCCGGTGGTCGGGTAGCCCAGGATGCCGTTCTCGAAGCCGTTGGCCCCCCACGCGTTGCGGATGGGGCCGTACAGGCTCAGCTGGGCCCCGGTGGTGGGGCTGTAGTTGATGCCGCCGCCTTGGAACATCTGGTAGCAGCCGCCGTTGACCTGGCCGCAGATCTTCCCGGTGGTGGGGTAGCCGAGGGGGCCGTTCTCGAAGCCGCTGGCGCCCCAGGCATCGCGGATGGGGCCGTAGATGCTCAGCTGGGCTCCGGTCGCCGACGTCCAGTTGATGCCGCCGCCCTGGAACATCTGGTAGCAGCCGCCGTTGAGCTGGCCGCAGATCTTGCCGGTGGTCGGGTAGCCGAGGATGCCCCGCTCGAAGCCGTTCGCGCCCCACGCATCACGGATCGGCCCGTACAGGCTCAGCTGGGCGCCGGTGGCCGGGCTGTAGCTGATGGCTCCGCCCTGGAACATCTGGTAGCAGCCGCCATTGAGCTGCCCGCACGTCTGGTCAGTGGTGGGATAGCCGAGGGCGCCGTTCTCATAGCCGCTGTTGGCCCAGGCCGTGCGGACCGGTCCGTAGTAGGTGGGCCGTGCCCCCGTGGCGGAGCTCCAGTTGAGCGCCCCATTCTGGAAGAACTGGTAACAGCCGCCGTTCTTCAGTCCGCACGCGATCCCTGAGGTCTGGCCGCCCAGGCCCGTGTAGGCGCTGGCTGCCGCTCCCATCGACGCGCTCGGATCGGTGTCGCCGTAGGTCGCGAAGCGCTGGAGCCCCGAGTAGTCGCCGTTCCAGACGTTGGAGTCGCCGGGGTACGGCCCGCTCGAGCTGTACTGCCAGACGCTGAAGTTGCCCCAGCTCGCGGGCAGGGTGCCCGGTCCCGAGGTGTTGTACGCGGCGATCCACAGCGGGTTGTTCGAGAAGCCTGCGGAGTTCCCGGTGCAGCGGGACCACCAGTCGCTCGTGGAGTAGATCATCGGCCGGCGGCCGGTGAGGTTCAGGACGGTGTTCGAGAAGTCGTTGATCCACCCGACCATCTGGGAGGCGTTCATGCTGTAGCACGTGTCGCCCATGTAGACGCCGTTGATGGTCTGGCCCGCATACGGGTTGTACTCGATGTCGAGCACGGGAGGCAGGGTGATGCCGTCGGGCGTCCAGCCGCCGCCGTTGCTGACGAAGTAGTTGGCCTGGTCCGCGCCGGAGGACCAGTTGGGGATCGCGAAGTGGTACGCGCCGCGGATCATGCCGGCGCTCTGGGATCCGAAGTACTGCGAGGAGAACTGGCTGTTGGTGTAGTAGTTGCCCTCCGACGCCTTCACGTAGGCGAACCGGACGCCCTGGCTGTACATGCTGCCCCAGTCGAGGCTCGACTGGTAGGCGCTGACGTCGACGCCGGAGATCCCCCAGGAGGGCTGCCATGCTCCGGGGAGCAGGCTCGGCACGCCCATGCCGCGGGCGTTGTTCCCGCCCTTGTTCTTTGACTGCGGGTTGGCCTGCCCCATCTTGGCCCCGGGCCCGATCAGGGACCGCATGGCGGCCCGCGCCGATGGATCCTTGCCCGCGTCCTCGGGATCGCGGGTGCCGGGCTTTGTGGGCGGGACGGACGACGGCGCGGGGCTGGGCACGACCGACGGCGGCGCCGAGGGCGTCGCGCCGGTCCCGGACGACGGCGCGGTCTGGGCCGGCGCTGTGGAGGCCGGGCTGGGCGTGGCGGGCGAGGTCGGCTGCGCGTTGTCGGCGAGTGCCGGCTGGAGCGGGCCGAGAAGGAATCCGACGGCGAGGACTGCGCTCGCGGCGGTCGCCGGGAGGACCCGGTTCCGGCGGCTGGTCCACAACGTGTGCAGCATGACTATCTCCAAGAGCTTCAGGAGTCCAGGACTCCGGGGCGCTCGGCGAGCCTAACACAGATGTGGTTGAAGTGAATTGCGTGGCCAGTGTGAATAATGATAGTGCAGATAACTCTGCGTCCTCGGGCCGCGGGCGGGAGCCGGTGGTCAGCCGCCCAGGAGGCCGAGGAGGTAGGCACCGTATCCGCTCTTGGCGAGTTTGGTGGCGCGGGCGCGGAGTTCGTCGTCGGTGAGGAAGCCCTGGCGCCAGGCGATCTCTTCGGGGGCGCCGATCTTGAGTCCTTGGCGGTTCTCGATGGTGCGGATGAAGTTGGAGGCGTCGTTGAGGTCGGCGAAGGTCCCGGTGTCCAGCCATGCGGTGCCGCGGGGGAGGACCTCGACCTGGAGGGTTCCGGCGTCGAGGTAGGTGCGGTTGACGTCGGTGATCTCGAGCTCGCCGCGGGCGGAGGGCCTGAGGGACTTGGCGATGGCGACGACGTCGTTGTCGTAGAAGTAGAGCCCGGGGACGGCGTAGTTGGACTTGGGGGAGGCGGGCTTCTCCTCGAGCGAGACTGCGCGCCCGGTGTGGTCGAATTCGACGACGCCGTAGGCGCTGGGGTCCTTGACCCAGTAGCCGAAGACGGCTGCGCCGTCGATGTCCTGGTGGCGGCGCAGCTGGGTGCCCATGCCGGGGCCGTAGAAGATGTTGTCGCCGAGCACGAGGGCGACGGTGTCGTTGCCGATGTGGTCCTCGCCGAGGAGGAAGGCCTGGGCGAGGCCGTCGGGGGAGGGCTGCTGGACGTAGGTGATCGAGACCCCGAAGTCGGCCCCGTCGCCGAGGAGCCGGCGGAAGTGCGCGGCGTCGTCGGGGGTGGTGATGACGAGGATGTCCCGGATTCCTGCCAGCAGGAGGGTGGAGAGCGGGTAGTAGATCATGGGCTTGTCGTAGACGGGGACAAGCTGCTTGCTGACGCCGAGCGTGATGGGGTGGAGTCTGGACCCTGTTCCCCCGGCCAGGATGATTCCCTTCATGGGGGACATCATGTCTGTTCCTGCGGGCTTTCCCAACCGTTAGATTCATTTCATGCGATTGCTCGTCACTGGGGGTGCCGGTTTTATCGGCTCGAACTTCGTCCACTTTGTTCTGCGGCACACGGATTATGACGTGACGGTGCTGGACAAGCTCACGTATGCGGGGAATCTGGATTCGCTCCGGGGTCTGCCGGGGGCGCGTTTCCGCTTCGTCAGGGGCGACATCGCGGATGCTGCGCTGGTCGAGGAGCTCGTCGGGTCGGTCGACGCGGTGGTGCATTACGCGGCGGAGAGCCACAATGACAATTCGCTCCATGATCCGAGGCCGTTCCTCGAGACCAACATCATCGGCACGTACACGCTGATCGAGGCCGCGCGGCGGCACGGGACGCGGTTCCACCACATCTCCACCGACGAGGTGTACGGCGACCTGGCCCTGGAGGACGCGGAGCGGTTCACCGAGCAGACGCCCTACAACCCCTCGAGCCCGTACTCGTCCACGAAGGCCGGCTCGGACCTGCTGGTGCGGGCCTGGGTGCGCTCCTTCGGCCTGCAGGCGACGATCAGCAACTGCTCGAACAACTACGGCCCGTACCAGCATGTGGAGAAGTTCATCCCGCGCCAGATCACCAACGTGATCGACGGGGTGCGGCCCAAGCTCTACGGCGAGGGCCGGAACGTGCGCGACTGGATCCACGCGGACGACCACTCCTCCGCGGTCCTGGCCATCCTGGAGAGGGGCCGGATCGGGCAGACCTACCTCATCGGGGCCGACGGTGAGAAGGACAACAGGAGCGTCGTGGAGCTGATCCTGAA
>NZ_JBSSGJ010000028.1:0-7584 GCF_054063535.1 Sinomonas sp. RB5 | reverse complement strand
GCCCCCCCCCCCCGCCCCCCCCCCCCCCCCCCCCCCCCCCCGTCCGAGGTGCTCGACGCCAGAGTATGCGCAGCGCCCGCCGTCGGACGAGGACGGCGGGCGCTGTACGGTGCGACTCAGGCCGGATCTGCGGGGGCCTCTACCTCACGCTGGGGATCCGAGAGGGTCTTCGGGACCGTGTCCTCGAACTGCGGGAGGCCGTTCAGGTACTCCACCACCGAGTCCGTGGACTCCACGTCGCCGAACTTGTTGTCGATGTCGTAGAGGTTCCACTGCACGACGCCCGGGACGCGGTCGCCGATGGTCTCCCTGGCGATGATCGGGCGGAAGCCCTTCGCGATCGCGTCCTCGACCGTGTGGCGCACGCACCCGGCCGCGGTCGCGCCGGTCACGATCAGGGTGTCGATGCGGTTGGCGGTCAGGAAGAGCTCGAGGTTCGTCCCCGGGAACGCCGAGGCGCGGTTCTTCTCGATCACGACCTCGCCTTCTGCGGGCGCGATGCGGTCGTCGATCTGAGCCCAATAGGAGTCTGCCGGAAGGGTCTCCACGGGAATCTTCGAGTACCACAGACCCATGTCGTTCGTCCCGGAGGAGGCGTCGCGGTTGCGGTACACGTTGGTGGTGTAGAAGACCGGGACCCCCTTGGCGCGCGCGGCCTCGTTGATCCGCTGGACATTCGGGATGATCTCCTCCATGCCCGGGCAGCTGAACGGGTGGCCCGGCCGCGTCCAGGCGTTCGCGAGGTCGATGTGGATCACGGCGGGGCGGTTGCCGTAGCCGATCCGACGCTTGAAGCCGCGCTCGTTGTAGATGCCGGTGCCGGCTTCGAACGCCTCCTCCAGCACTGCGGCAAGACGGGTCTCGATGTCCTGGCCCACTGCGGTGTCCTGGCTCATGGTGCACTCCTTCGAATTTGCTCTGTGGGGGTGTGTTTTGCTGGCTTAGCAACAGGGTGACGCTGTGATCTAGCTCTCTTCCGTTGCTGTACAAACAATCTATTTGCTTATAAAGCAACACACAAGAGGTGCGGCGAACTTTTTCTGCCGGCCCGGTCCTAGTCCTGACGGACGGTGCGCGGGTTGACGTTGCGTGCCGCGAGAATGAGCAGCCCCGAGGCAAAAATGGGCACACAGCCGATCCAGAAGGCCGCCGTGCTCCACGTCCACCCGGCGCCCAGGGCGAGTGTGACGAGGAAGCTGCTGATGATCGCACCGACCTGCCCGCCGGCGTTGATGATCGAGCCGCCGGTGGCCCTCGTCCGCACTGGGAAGCTCTCGCCGTTGAAGAACAGCAGCGCGGAGAACGGACCGATCAGGAAGAACAGGCCGGCGCTGTAGAGCGCGACGACGACGGTGAAGTTCCCCGACGGCGCGAGCAGCATGGCCGTGAAGGAGGCCCCGCACAGGATCCAGCCGATGGCGATCGTGTTGCGCCGGCCGATCCTGTCGCCCAGCCAGCCGTGGAACACGTAGCCGGCGAATGCGGTGGCGTTGGAGACCACGAGGATCACGAGGGCGTTCGTGAACGGGATGTCCTTGCCGTCCGGGGCGCTCAGGAGGGACGTCCCGAGGATTGCGAACACGAGCACGCCGACCCAGTTCAGCAGGAACGAGAGGCCGATCACCACGGTCGAGCGCAGCGACTCTCCCCGGAACGCCTCGGCGAGGGGGGAGCCGTTGGTGTTCGCGTGCCTCTGGGCCTCGAACTGCGGACTCTCCTTGAGCCAGCGCCCCGCGATGACGATGAAGATGGCCGGGAACGCCGCCACAACGAAGCACAGCGCCCATCCGCCCACGGGGAACAGGAGGTAGATCGAGGCGGCCGCGAGCACCGAGCCGATCGGCCAGCCTGACTGGACGAGGGAGTAGATCAGGCCGCGGCGCCGTGCCTTGGCCGGATCGGCGTAGGCATGGGCGAAGAGCTCGTTGAGGTAGGCGGCGTTGACCGACTGCTCGGCGTAGCCGAGGCCGGCGGCCGAGCGCACGAGGATGAGCAGGACCACGCCGATCCCGCCCACGATGCCCACGGCCCAGCCCGCGACCGCGGTCAGGAGCGAGGCGATGGCCGCGCCGATGACCGAGATGAGGATGCCCTTCCGTCGCCCGATCCGGTCCACCAGGGGGCCGACGGCGAACGCCACGAGCGCCGTGCCGCCCGTGACCCATGTGTTGACCGCCGTGGACCGCGCGGGGGCCCAGCCCACCTCGGCGGCGAGGACCGGCAGCAGGTTGCCGAACAGGACGAAGTCGTACACGGCGAACGTCCACGCGAAGAAGCAGATCCACGTGGCGATGCGGACGTCCCGGGGGGTGAGCTGCCCCGCGGTGGCGGGCGCCGCCGTCGTGCGCGCGGCGGCCGCCCCGGACGCCTTCGCCGGGTCGAGGGTGCTTTCCATCGGTTCCATGGGTACTCCTGGGGTGAGGTGGCTATGAGCCGGAGGTGTGGATGGGCATGGAAAGGGCGGCCGGGTGGGACGCTGTGCGTCCCCCCGGCCGCCCCAGTGACTGGATTCAATGCGGTACTGCTGGGTGTTGCGGAACTAGACGGTGGCGTAGATGGTCGTCGGGGACCGGCGCTCTGCGGTGCGTGCGGCGTCGACCGTCATTCTGGCGGGGTCGATCACCACTCCGTAGTCACGCTCGGCGGCCTCGAGGGTGGTGAAGCCGTCGAGGACGTCTTCGAGGACCTTCTCCGGATCCCGCCGGTGCGGGTCGCCGAAGCCGCCGCCGCTCGGAACGGTGATCTGGAGGGAGTCGCCTGCCAGCAGCTGGCGACCCGTGACCTTGGACGGCCAGGATTCCTCGCCGGCGCGGCCAGGGTTCTTCACGAGCGAGCCGTTGAGGCCTTCGTGCCCTCCGTACGCGCCCCACGGCACGTCCGACTCGTGGCGTTCGCCCTCGCAGGTGATCACGGTGTCCGTGAGGAAGGTGTTCTCCCGGACAATGCCGATTCCTCCGCGGAACTCACCGGCGGCCGCCGGCTCGGGCCGCAGCTCGTAGCGGTCGGTCCGCATCGGGAACCGCCACTCGAGCTCCTCGATCGGGTTGTTGCGGGTGTTGGCGATGAGGTTGTCCACGGAGTCCGGCCCGTCGCTCGTGGCGCGGGCGCCGTAGGAGCCTTCGTTGACCTCGAGGTACACCCAGTACTCGCCCTGCTTCTCGTCCCATCCCGAGTAGGAGATGAAGTGGATGTGGGCGGAGTTGCCAGCGGTGACGCGGTCGGGAATGACCGGGGCGAGGGCCCGGAGGGCAAGGTCGACGGCGCGCTGAACCTGGGAGAACCGCGAGAAGGTCGCAGCCGGGTACTTCGGGTTGAAGATGGTGCCCTCCGGGGCGATCACCTTCAGCGGCTTGAGCATCCCCTCGTTCTGCGGCACGAACACCGGGAACGCGACCTCGTCGAGGAACATCATCCGCGTGATGAAGGTGAACGCGGAGACCGTAGTGCCCTCGAAGGCACAGTTGTAGGCAGTGGGCACCTGTTCGGAGGACCCGGTCAGGTCGTAGGTGATCTCGTCGCCCTGCACGATCACCTTCACCGCGATCGGCAGTTTCTTGCCGTAGTTGCGGCCGTCGTCGTCCAGATAACCGACTTCGGTCTCGTAGACGCCGTCCGGGATCTTGGCGATCTCCTGGCGCAGCATCCGCTCCGAGTAGTCGATCCAGCTCTGGCCGGCATCGCGCACCGCGTCGAAGCCGTACCGCTCGATGAGGGCGAGATAGCGGGCCTTGGCCAGCTCGCAGGCTGCGATCATCGCTTGGAAGTCGCCCTCGTTGGAGGTGGGCGTCCGGGTGTTGTTGAGGATGTGGCGGATCAGCGATTCCTGTCGCACGCCCTTCTCGTAGACCTTGACAGCACGGAAGATGGTGCCCTCGGACTGGATGTCCTGGATGTCCACCATCAGGCCGGAATAGGCGCCGCCGTTGTCGATCAGCTGGCCAGAGGCGCCGGCGAAGCCCACGAGCTGGCCGTCGTGGAAGATCGGTTCAATGATCGCCACGTCGGGGGAATGGGTGGCACCGAGGTAGGGGTCATTGTGAAGGATGACGTCGCCCTCATGGATGTCGTCGCCGAGGACCGAGATGACGCCCTTGACGATCTTGGGCATGGAGCCCATGAACATCGGCGTGGAGTCGGACTCGGCCAGCACATTGCCGTCCCTGTCGAACAGGCCCGCGCCGAGGTCTTCGGACTCTCGGATGATCGAGGAGTAGGCCATGCGGAACAGCACCGAGGCCATTTCCTTCGCTGCGGAATTCAGCGCGCCGCCGATCACACGCATCAGGATCGGGGTGGCGAGCTTCTCGGCGGTCTGGGTGGCGGCCGGGCACTCGATGACGAGGTTGCCGGCCGGGTCCACAGTTCCGGAGAATCTCGGGGGGACAACAACGGTGGAGTCGTACTGCTCGATGATGGCCGGGCCAACGAAGGTGGTGCCCACTCCCATCTTGTCGCGGTCGTAGAAGCCGGTGTCCACGGTGACGGGCTTGCCATCCTGCTCGAACGTCACCGGGCGGGTCTCCACGAGCGCTTCCGCGAGGGAACCGGACGTCGTCGCTTCCGGCGTGGGCAGCTCGTCCATCACGGCGCTGGCGTCGACCCGGATGTTGATGACTTCCACGGCGCCGTCCTTGAAGCGGTGGCCGTACTCCTCGAAGTGGGCGTCGTGGAAGGAGGCTTCGGCCTTCTCCAGCCAGGCCTGGTCGACCGGCCCTTCGGGTGCAACGAAGCGGATCTCGTACCCCTGGCCCTCGTAGCGCGCGTCGGCGAGCCAGACGAGCTTGCGTCGCTCGGCGGGCACGTCCTCGGCGTCGAGCTGCGCGTTGGCCTCCCGCTCCAGCGCCTCGTAGGAGGCCTGAATGGCGGCGGGGTCGGCGTTGGCGAACGTGAACCGTCGGGTCGCGACGAACTCGTACTTCTCGTCGGTGGCCAGCAGGCCCGTGGCGGCAATGATGCCCGGGTGGGCCGGAATCAGCACCTTCGGGACCTCGAGCTCGGCCGCGATCTCGCAGGCGAACAGGGCACCGGCACCGCCGGCGGCGACCAGGGTGAAGTCGCGCGGATCGTAACCGCGGCGTACGGAGTTCTGCTCGATCGCCTGGGTCATGCCGAACTTCTGGATCTGCAGGGCGCCGAGTGCAGCCTCCTCGATGCTCATGTCGAGGCGGTCTGCGACCTTGGCCATCGCGGCCCGGGCGGCGTCGACGTCGAGCTTCATGTCGCCGCCGGCAAGACTGCGACGGGCGCGCATGCGTCCGAGGATGAGCTGGGCGTCGGTCGACGTCGGCTCCGTGCCGCCACGGCCATAGCAGACCGGACCCGGGACGGCGCCCGCCGACTGGGGGCCGACGCGGAAGACCCCTCCGGCGTCGACATAGGCGATGGAGCCACCGCCAGCACCGATGGTGTCGATGTCCACCATGGGCACCATCGCCTGGTGGTCGCCGATCTTGGTGTCCAGCAGGTGGCGCATGCGCAGTTCACCCTGATAGGCGACGCCGATGTCCGCCGAGGTCCCTCCGATGTCCAAGGTGACGACGTTCTCGAAGCCGGACTGGCGACCGGCCCACATGCCCCCGATCAGGCCGCCGACTGGTCCGGACATCATCAGCGTGACAGGCCTCTTGGCGGCCTCTTTGATCGGCACCATGCCGCCTGAGGACTGCATGAGGAGGACCTCGCGCTGGTAACCGAGCGCCCTGACCTGGGAGGCGAGCCGGGCGAGGTACCTGGAAACCTTGGGTCCCACGAAGGCGTTGAGCGCGGTGGTGGAGAACCGCTCGTACTCCCGGTACAGCGGCACGATGTCGCTCGAGAGGGAGAGGTAGGCCTCGGGGAACTCTTCGGCCACGATCTCCCCGATCCGCTGCTCGTGGGCGGGGTTGAGGTAGGAGTGCAGGAGGCAGACCGCGATGGCCTCCACGCCGGCGTCCCTGAGCTGGCGGACGCGCTCGCGGACCTCGTCGGTGTCCAGGGGGATGAGGACATCCCCGTTCGGGGCAGTGACTCGCTCTTTGACGGTGAGACGATGACGGCGCTTGATGAGGGGCTTGGTCTGCCACGGCATGTCCTGCTGGAGCGAGAAGTTGTGCGGCTTCTTGTGCCGGGCGATGTGCAGGATGTCCCGGAAGCCCTCCGTGGTGATCATGCCTACTTCGGCGCCGGTGTGCGTCAGGGCGATGTTCGTCGCCACCGTGGTGCCGTGCACGAGCTGGTCGATCTCGGCGAGGTCGGTGCCGGCTTTGGCGACGAGCCGCTGGAGGCCCTCGATGACGGCCTCAGACGGATCGTGCGGAGTCGAGGGCACCTTCTCGATGACAGCCCTCCCGGCTTCATCGTCGGAGAAGTAGAGGTCGGTGAATGTGCCGCCGACGTCGACGCCGATACGCTTCATGTGGCTTTCCTTTCGATCGCTCCGCCCTGGGGCCGGCGGAAACGGGATTTTGTTGCTTTCCCGTCAAGCTAGTTGGGCGCTGAGCAACGTGGGTTTCGAACAGGTAAGACGTTTCGCACGTGAGCTGAATCACATATGCTGTTGCTGTGCTCCCAAAGTAGTTGCTTGGATAGCACCGCACAAGAGGTCACGCCGAGATGACACAGGACTCTAAGATGAGAGCCACGCACCCGGCCGGAAGAGGAGTGGACCGTGGCAGGACGACCGCGCACCAGTGATGACGCACCCCAGGGGGCGGCGGCGTCCCTTCTCAACGGCCTCGGCGTGCTCGAGGCGTTCTCCATCGAGAAGCCCGTGCTCGGGGTCACGGAGATCGCCCAGAAGGTCGGTCTGCACAAGAGCACCGTCTCGCGGATCCTGACTGGACTCGCCGATGCCGGCTACGTGCAGCGCGACGAGGCCACCGGGAGATACCGGCTCGGGCTCGGCCTGCTCGCCCTCTCCGGACCGCTCCTGGCCGACCTCGACGTGCGGCGGGCGGCGCTTCCCTACCTCGAGGACCTCACCGAGCGGACGGGGGAGACGAGCGCGCTCGCGGTGTGGAACGGCCAGGAGGCTGTTGTCGTCGAGCAGGTTCCGAGCCCGCACCAGGTCAAGCACACCGCGTCGATCGGGACGCGGTACAACAAGTTCGCCTCGTCGTCAGTGCGGGTGTTCCTCGCGGGTCTGGCCGAGGGCGCTGTGCGCGAACTGATCGGCTCGGGCGCCGTGCTGGTGGGTGCGCCCTACGACAGCGACGCTGCGGCGGCGGCAGAGCTCGCCGCGGTGGAGAAGGCGGGCGTGGCTGTCAATGACGGGGCGACGACCCCCGAGGAATTCGGTGTCTCGGCGCCCGTGTGGGATTACCGGGGGCGCATGGCCGGATGCGTGACGGCATCCGCTCCCCGCACACGCGTGCAGGGCGAGGTCGCGGCCGAGCTCGCCGCGGCGGTGATGGAGGCGGCTGCCGGCGTCTCGGCCCGCCTCGGGTACGGGGCGAAGCGCGCCGCGGAGGCCTGACCCGGCCCCCGCGTACCCGGAACGCCGAAAGGGCGACTGTGAAGTCTCGGGACTGAATGGACACTTCTGTCTCAGGTGAGTGTGGACAGTGTGTCTCACGAGTCCGTGGACACTTCGGGCCTCTGATCGGC
>NZ_JBSSGJ010000027.1:0-7797 GCF_054063535.1 Sinomonas sp. RB5 | reverse complement strand
CGTCACGCGGCCCGCCGCCCCCGCCCCCCCCCCCCCCGCCCGCCGGCCCCCGCCGGGGGGCACGGCCCCCGGCCGCCGTCGTGCGCTCGCGGGTCCCGAGGACCCGCTGCTCTAGATGTTGAAGCCGAGGGCGCGCATCTGGTCGCGCCCGTCCTCGGTGATCCGCTCGGGACCCCATGGCGGCATCCACACCCAGTTGAGGCGCCACTCGTCGACAACGCCGTCGAGGACGTTGCCGACCTGTTCTTCGAGGATGTCCGTGAGCGGGCATGCGGCGGTCGTGAGCGTCATGCTGATCAGCAGCGCCCCGTCCTCGCCGTACTCGAGCCCATAGACGAGCCCCAGGTCCACGACGTTGACGCCGAGCTCGGGGTCGATCACGTCCTTGAGACGCTCCTCGACGTCCTCGAGCGATGTCGGTGCGGGCTGGATCTCTGTCATCACTGCCTTCCCAGTGTCGAAGTGGTGGCCGTGGCCCGTGTCAGGCCGTGGCCGTCGCGGAGCCCGCGCCGGTGAGGTAGCGGTCGTAGCCCTCGTCCTCGAGGCGGTCGGCGAGCTCCGGGCCGCCCTGCTCCGCGATGCGGCCGTCCACGAACACGTGCACGAACTGCGGCTTGATGTAGCGCAGGATCCGCGTGTAGTGGGTGATGAGCAGCGTGCCCATGTTGCCCTCGGCGTGGGCGCGGTTCACGCCCTCCGAGACGATCTTGAGGGCGTCGACGTCGAGGCCGGAGTCGGTCTCGTCGAGGATCGCGAACTTCGGCTTGAACAGCTCGAGCTGGAGGATCTCGACGCGCTTCTTCTCGCCGCCGGAGAAGCCCTCGTTGACGTTGCGCTGGGCGAAGTCCGCGTCGATGCGCAGCTGCGCCATGGCCGCCTTGACGTCCTTGGTCCAGTGGCGGATCGCGGGGGCCTCGCCGTCGATCGCGGTCTTCGCGGTGCGCAGGAAGTTCGTCATGGTGACGCCCGGGATCTCCACGGGGTACTGCATGGCGAGGAACAGGCCCGCGCGGGCGCGCTCGTCCACGCTCATCGCGAGGACGTCCTCGCCGTCGAGCGTGATCGAGCCCGAGGTGACGGTGTACCGCGGGTGGCCCGCGATCGTCGAGGCGAGGGTGGACTTGCCGGAGCCGTTGGGGCCCATGATCGCGTGGGTCTCCCCCGTCTTCACGGTGAGGGTGACACCCTTGAGGATCTCCTTGACGCCCTGCTCCGTCTCGATCGAGACGTGCAGGTCCTTGATCTCCAGTGTGGACATGTGTGTTCTCCTACTGCCCGGCGGACCGGGCTGGCCTAAAGGTCGTTGTCAGTTCTCGCCGGCTTCGAGCTCGCGCTCGACGGCTTCGGTCAGGTGGTCCTCGATGCCCTGGACGCCGATCTTCTGGATGATCTCGTTCAGGAAGCCGCGCACCACGAGCCGGCGGGCCACATCCTCGGGGATGCCGCGCGCCATGAGGTAGAACAGGTGCTCGTCGTCGAAGCGGCCGGTCGCGCTCGCGTGGCCGGCGCCCTCGATGAGGCCGGTCTCGATCTCGAGGTTCGGCACGGAGTCGGCGCGGCAGCCGTCGGTGAGGACCAGGTTCTGGTTCTTCTCGTAGCTGTCGGTGCCCTCGGCCTGCTTCTGGATCAGCACGTCGCCGACCCACACCGTGCGTGCGTCCTTGCCCTGCAGGGCGCCCTTGTACAGGACGTTGGAGACGCAGTTCGGCTGGGCGTGGTCCACGTAGGTGCGGTGCTCGAGGTGCTGGCCGGCGTCGGCGAAGTAGAGGCCGTAGAGCTCGACCTCGCCGCCGGGGGCCGCGAACCGGGCCGTCGGGGTCACGCGGACGAGCGAGCCGCCCAGGCTGACGACGATGTGCTTCAGGTGCGCGTCGCGGCCCACCTTGACCTGCTGGCTCGAGGCGTGCACCGAGGTGTCGGACCACTCCTGCAGGCTCACGACCGTGAGGTGCGCCCCGTCCTCGAGGACGATCTCGACGTTCTCGGCGACGACGGCCTCACCGACGTGGTTGAGCACGACGACGGCCCGGGAGCCCTGCTCGGCGACGACCACGACGTGCTGCGCGGCCGGCGCGGAGCCCGCTCCGGTCACGGTCACGAGGACCCGGTCCGCCAGCTCGGCGCCCGCGGGCACCGTGACGACCGTGGCCTCGGTGAAGTGCGCCCACGCGTTGGCGGAGACGCGGTCCTCGGGGATGCCGGCCGAGCCGATGCGGGCGTCGTCGCGCCCCACGGTCTCGACGCGGACCTGCTCGGGCCCCTCGACGGCGACGGCCGGGGCGGCGCCGTCGAGCGCCGCGGTGTGCAGGCCGCCGAGGCGCTTGACGGGCGTGAAGCGCCACTCCTCCTCGGTGCCCTTGATCGCGGGGAAGTCCTCGAGCCGGTAGGACGTCAGGCGCCCGGCGCGCGAGCTGTCCGGGATGCCGTAGCCCCCGCCGTGCGAGTGCGCCTTCGAGGCGGCCCCGCCCAGCGGCGAGGTCTGCCCGGCGGGCTCGAGCGGGGCGAGGCTCTCGCCCTCCTCCGTGAGCCCGGGGATCGACGGGGTGCCGATGCGGGCCTTCTCTGCGGTCTTCTCTTCGGTCATCTCAGTCATCAGCCGACGGACCCTTCCATCTGCAGTTCGATCAGGCGGTTCAGCTCGAGGGCGTACTCCATGGGGAGCTCGCGGGCGATCGGCTCGATGAAGCCGCGCACGATCATCGCCATGGCCTCGTCCTCGGGCAGGCCGCGGGACATGAGGTAGAAGAGCTGTTCCTCGGACACCCGCGAGACGGTCGCCTCGTGGCCGAGCACGACGTCGTCCTCGCGGATGTCGATGTACGGGTAGGTGTCGGAGCGCGAGATCGTGTCGACGAGGAGCGCGTCGCAGCGGACCGTGTTGGCGGAGTGCTTCGCGCCCTCGCGGACCTGGACGAGGCCGCGGTACGCCGCGCGGCCTCCGCCGCGGGCCACGGACTTCGACACGATCGAGGACTTGGTGTTCGGCGCGATGTGCACCATCTTGGACCCGGTGTCCTGGTGCTGGCCCTCGCCCGCGAACGCGATCGAGAGGGTCTCGCCCTTGGCGTGCTCGCCCACGAGGTAGACCGCCGGGTACTTCATCGTGACCTTGGAGCCGATGTTGCCGTCGATCCACTCCATCGTCGCGCCCTCATGGCAGATGGCGCGCTTGGTGACGAGGTTGTAGACGTTGTTCGACCAGTTCTGGATGGTCGTGTAGCGGACGCGGGCGCCCTTCTTCACGACGATCTCCACCACGGCCGAGTGCAGCGAGTCGGACGTGTAGATCGGGGCCGTGCAGCCCTCGATGTAGTGGACGTAGGAGTCCTCGTCCGCGATGATGAGCGTCCGCTCGAACTGGCCCATGTTCTCCGTGTTGATGCGGAAGTAGGCCTGCAGCGGGATCTCGACGTGGACGCCCTTGGGCACGTACACGAACGAGCCGCCGGACCACACGGCCGTGTTGAGGGAGGCGAACTTGTTGTCGCCGACCGGGATCACGGTGCCGAAGTACTCCTGGAAGAACTCCGGGTGCTCCTTGAGCGCGGTGTCCGTGTCGAGGAAGATCACGCCCTGGGCCTCGAGGTCCTCGCGGATCTGGTGGTAGACCACCTCGGACTCGTACTGGGCCGCGACGCCCGCGACCAGGCGCGAGCGCTCTGCCTCCGGGATGCCGAGCTTCTCGTAGGTGTTGCGGATGTCCTCGGGCAGGTCCTCCCACGAGGCGGCCTGCTTCTCCGTGGAGCGGACGAAGTACTTGATGTTGTCGAAGTCGATCCCCGACAGGTCCGCGCCCCACAGCGGCATGGGCTTGCGGTCGAAGTACTTCAGGCCCTTCAGGCGCGTCTCGAGCATCCACTCGGGCTCGCCCTTCTTGGCAGAGATGTCCCGGACCACGTCCTCGCCCAGGCCCCGGCGCGCGTTCGCGCCGGCGTCGTCCTTGTCGGCCCATCCGTACTCGTACGTGCCGATCCCGTGGAGCTCGGGGTTCTTCTCCAGGATCTCCGCGATCACCGTGGACCCGGCGCCGGCCTGGCCCCCGGCCGTCGCGGCGCGGTTCTCAGCTAATTGATCCGTCATCACGGCCTCTCTTGCTGGTTGGTTGCGGTCTCCGCGCCGGGCAGCCTCAGCTGGCCCCGCCCGGTAGGAATGTGGGTCGTGCACACGTGCCCGCCCTGCGCGAGGGTCGAGAGCCGGCGGACGTCCACGCCGAGCAGGCGTGAGAACGCTGCCGTCTCGCTGTCGCAGAAGACGGGGAATTCCGCGGCGAGCTGCTGCACGGGGCAGTGCCCCTGGCAGAGCTGGATGCTGCCCAGGTGGACGGGCAGCGGGGCCTTGGCCTGGACGGAGGCGGCGGACGCGACGAAGCCGTCGGCCGTGAGCGCCTCGGCGAGGGCCCGCGCCCGCGCGGCGATGTCCTCGCCGGCCGCGTCCACGAGGGGCTGGTAGCGCCTCTCCATGGCCGCGAACCGCTCATGGGCGAAGTCCTCCACGGCGCCGGGGCCACCGAGCTCACCGAGCCGCTCGAGCGCCTTGCGGGCGATCGCGAGGTAGTCGTCGCCGATCGTGGACTGGCCCCTCGAGGTCAGCACGTACCTCCGGGCGGGACGTCCCGCACCGGCGCCGGACGTCGCGACCCGCTTGACCTCCACGACGCCTGCCTCAGTGAGGGCGTCGAGATGGCGTCGGACCGCGGCGGGCGTGACGTTGAGCATCTCGCCCAGCTCGGCCGCGCTGACCGGCCCGTGCTCGAGGACCGCGCTGAGGACGCGGTCCCGGGTGCGGTCCTCAGCATCGGCCCGGGCATCGGGCTTCGGAGAGGTCACGGAATACACAAGACAATCATTGCCTAATATCCCCCCGGTCTCCAGTAAGGAGATGCTTATCACGCCCTCCGCGGAATCCGGGGCCTCCGCGGCCGGTGTCCGGCGCCCCCAGGGAACGCACTACTACCTTGCGTAGAATGGGCAGGTGCTACAGACCGGTACCCCCTGCCTCGAGATAGAAGGCCTGGTGAAGGACGTCGGCCCCCTCCCCTCTCTCGAGGGCCGCATGAAGAGGGTGCTGGCAGGAGTCGACCTCACGGCGAACGCCGGCGAGATCACCGTGATCCTCGGCGTCAACGGCGCCGGCAAGACGACCACGCTCGAGTGCGCGCAGGGCCTGCAGAGGCGCACCGCCGGCGTCGTCCGTCTCCTCGGTGAGGACCCTGAGAAGGCCGACGCCGCGCTGCGCGCCCGCGTCGGCATCATGCTCCAGGAGGGCGGCCTCCCCCCCGCCGCGCGGCCGCTGGCCCTGCTCGCGCACGTCGCCGGCATGTACACGGACCCGCGCCCGGTCGGCGAGCTGGCCGAGCGGCTCGGGATCCACGAGTTCGCGTCCACCACGATCCGGCGGCTCTCCGGCGGCCAGAAGCAGCGGGTCGCCCTCGCCGCCGCGCTCATCGGGCGGCCCGAGGTCGTCTTCCTCGACGAGCCCAGCGCCGGCCTCGACCCCCAGTCGCGCCAGCTCGTCGTGGACCTGATCGACGAACTGCGCCGCGACGGCCTCGGCGTCATCCTCACCACCCACCTCCTCGACGACGCCGAGCGGCTCGCCGACGTGGTCCACATCCTCGACCGGGGCCGCGTGGTCACGAGCGGCACCGTCGGCGAGATCCTGGCCCGCCGCGAGGGCACCCGGTCGCGGCTCACGCTGAGGTCGCGGCCCGGCCTCGACCTCGCGGCGGCGTTCGCCGACCGCGCCGCGGAGGGCGTCACGGTCACCGAGGCCTCTGCCGGCCACTACACGGTCGACGGCGAGCTCACCCCCGCGGACCTCCTCGCCGTGGCCCAGTGGCTGCACGCGCGCGACATCATGCCGCACTCGCTCGAGCTGGGCACCGCCAACCTCCAGGACGTCTTCCTCTCGATCGCCGCCGAGTCGGCGGCCGAGGACGAGGCCGCCCGTCGCGACGGGAGGGCCGCATGAGCGGCGCCGCAGGGCTCACGCGCCGCGTCTGGCAGCAGGGACGGTACGAGACGGCCGCGATGCTGCGCAACGGCGAGCAGCTCACGCTCATGATCGTGCTCCCGCTCCTCGCGCTCATCGGGCTCACCGTCACTCCCGTCCTCGACGGGCTGGGGCCGAGCCGGATCGCGGTCGCCGCCCCCGGTGTGCTCGCCCTGTGCACCATGAGCGTGGGGTTCACCGGCCAGGGCATCGCCACCGGCTTCGACCGCCGCTACGGCGTGCTCCGCTTCCTCTCGACCACCCCACTCGGCCGCGGCGGACTCATCGCGGGCAAGGTCCTCGCGGTCCTGGTGGTCCTGGCCGTCCAGGTCGTCGTCATCGGCGGCGCCGCGCTCGCCCTCGGGTGGCGGCCGGGAGCCGTCGGGATCCTCCTCGGGCTGCCGCTGCTGGCGCTGGGCGCCGCGGCGTTCACCGCCCTGGGCCTGCTCATCGCGGGCACGGCCCGCCCCGAGGCCACCCTCGCCATCACGAACCTCGTCTGGATCCTCCTCGGCGTCCTCGGCGGGATCGTCATGCCCGTGCAGCGGGTGCCCGCCGCCCTGGCCCCCGTGGTGGGGTTCCTGCCCTCCGGAGCGCTCGGCGATGCCGTGCGCTCGGCCTTCCTCGAAGGCTCCCTGAATGTCCCTGCCGCCGCCGTGCTCCTGACGTGGACCGTGCTCGCCGGCGCCGCCGCTACCCGCTGGTTCCGATGGAGCTGAAACCCATGACAGACACCACCCTGACCCGCCTCACCGCCTGGCTCCCCCGGAAGGTGGACGGCCGCATCCGTGCCATGGCGATCGCCTCCCTGGTCGGGCAGATCGTGCTGATCCTCACCGGCGGCGCGGTGCGCCTGACCTCGTCCGGGCTCGGCTGCCCCACGTGGCCCCGCTGCACCGCGCAGTCGATCACCACCACGCCGGAGATGGGGGTGCACGGGATCATCGAGTTCGGCAACCGGCTCCTGACCTTCGCGCTCACCGCCGTCGCGGTGGTGATGCTGGTGATGCTCTGGAACCTGCGCAAGGAGCGCAAGGACCTGTTCTGGCTTGCCGTCGGGCTGCTCGCGAGCGTTCCCGCGCAGGCGGTCATCGGCGGGATCACGGTGCTGACGCACCTGAACCCCTGGATCGTCGGCCTCCACTTCCTCGTCTCGATGGCCCTCGTCGTGCTGTCGATGCTCCTCGTCAACCGGGCCTACGGGCGCGCGGGGCGCTTCATGGACCGGGTGCACCCGGCCCTGCCGGGCTCCATGGCGCCCGCCACGCTCGCCACGGCGCTGGCCACAGCCGCGGCGGTGGTCCTGGGGGTCACCGTGACGGGCGCGGGTCCGCACGCCGGGGACGCCAACGCGCCGCGCAACGGGCTGGACTGGGACCTGTTCTCGCACATCCACGCGGTTCCGGCGTACCTGGTTCTCTTCGGCGCCCTCTTCGCCGTCGTCGCGACCCTGTCCCGCCGGATCCGCGGGTCCTTCCGCAACGGAGTGCTCACCCTCCTCGGCCTGACGGTCCTGCAGGCGGCCCTCGGGATCACCCAGTACTACACCGGCATCCCCGCCCTCCTCGTTGCGGCGCACATGCTCGTCTCGGCGCTCCTCATGGCGGCGGCGGTCAACGCGGCCGACATCGCCCGGTACAGCCCCAAGGCGTAGTCCGCTCCCGCGCCAGACGCGAAGGAGGCCCGCAGCATCCTGAACTGGTCCCCGAGAGTTGGACTGGTGAAGTGAAAGTCTAGGCTGCGAGGGCCTGGGCCCGGTATCGGACCGGGCTCAGGCCCTCGAGCTTTGTAGAGATCCGCTCGTTG
>NZ_JBSSGJ010000026.1:0-12587 GCF_054063535.1 Sinomonas sp. RB5 | reverse complement strand
CCGACGCCGCCAACCTCGCCCTCCTGTGCCCCCAGCACCACGCCCTCAAGTCCCTCGCCCTCCACCACCTCACCCACGACCGCACCACCGAGGACACCGATGGCACAGACGGCACGGGCACACCCGCCCCCGCCCTGATCTGGACCACCCTCCTCGGCCAGGCCCTCCCCGCCGAGCCCCTCGGCCGCGCCCACATCCTCGCCCCCAGGGCCACCGACCACCCACCACGGGGACCATCGGGCAAGCCAGCAACGCGCGGGGAACCACCGGGCACTCCGGCCCACTGCCCGGATGTCGCCGTGCGGGAGGAATCACCCCCGCCGTTCTGACCGCAGAAACTCCGGTACGCCTACGAGCCCGCAGGGCCCTGTGGGAGCCGTTCAGGCTGGGCCACGGCGTCGAGTGCCGCCGCGCGGAGGGTGCAGCGGTGTGCCGCCTCGACGTCGCGGGCGGTGACGGCCGAGCCGGCGTCATGGCTGCTGAAGCGGAGGATGACGCGGTTGTAGCGCCAGTCGAGATCCGGGTGGTGGTTGAGCTCCTCGGCCACCTCGCCGACCGCCGCGATGAGCGCGAGCGCCGCCGCAGCGGTCGGCAGTTTGTACACGGTGGCGAGAGAACCGCCCACATGGCGCCAGTCGGCGAGGCGTCCCAGCTCGTCCCTGATCTCTTCCTCGCTCAGCGGCTCGCGTGCCATAGAAGTCAGGGTAGGCCGGGCTGGCTTCCGGCGGAACTGCTCAGAGGAACTGTGCGCGCCCCTCCATCGGGCTCGAGGCGAGCGCGTGCTCGCGCCGGGGAATGCGGCCCGCCTTCGAGGCGAGGCGCCCAGCCGCGACGGCGTGGCGGAAGGCCCGGGCCATCCGCGCGGGGTCCTGCGCACGGGTCACCGCGGTGGCCAGGAGCACCGCATCGCAGCCCAGTTCCATGGCCAGCGTCGCGTCGGAGGCCGTGCCGATGCCTGCGTCCAGGACCACCGGGACGCCGGCGCGGGCCACGATGAGCTCGATGTTGTGCGGATTCAGGATGCCCAGGCCGGTCCCGATCGGCGCGCCGAGGGGCATGACGGCGACGGCGCCCAGCTGCTCGAGCCGGCGCGCCAGCACGGGATCGTCGTTCGTGTACGCGAACACCTTGAAGCCCCGGCCCACGAGCTGCTCGGTCGCATCGGCGAGCTCAATCGGGTCCGGGAGGAGCGTCGTCTCGTCCGCGATGACCTCGAGCTTGACCCAGTCGGTCTCGAGCGCCTCGCGGGCAAGCTCGGCCGTGAGCACGGCGTCGCGTGCGGTGAAGCACCCGGCGGTGTTGGGCAGGACGCGGATGCCCCGCTCCAGCAGGAGCTGGAAGAGGGACCCCTGCTCGGCGGGCGAATAGCGGCGCATCGCCACGGTGGTCAGCTGCGTGCCGGACGCCTCGAGCGCCTCCCCGAGCCCGTCGAGGCTGGGCGCCCCGCCGGTGCCCATGATGAGCCGCGAGCCCAGCCGCACGCCGTCCACCACGAACGGGTCGTCGTCGAGCGCCGTGCTCTCGTCCCGGATGTGTGCCTGCGTCATCTCAGCCTCCCTGCATCGCTGTGACGAGCTCGACGGCGTCGCCCGCCGCGAGCGTGGTGGTCGCCCAGCTTCCGCGCGGGACCACCTCGGAATTGAGGGCGACGGCGACGCCGAGGCGCCCGCCGTCGGCCGGCCTGCCGTTGTGCTCGAGGGCGCGGCCGGTCGTGGCGGACACGAGGGCCAGCACGGTGGACGGCTGCGGGAGTTCCCGCTGCTCGCCGTTGACGGTGATGCGGTCAGTCGCCTGCATCAGCTGCCTCCTCTCTCTGCCGCCGAGACGGCCGGGATCCTCGCGGGCTGCGAGGCGAATCTGTCGGGCCGGAACGAGTCCCATTGGGGGTCCGTGCGCCCCTCGAGCAGCTGGCGGCACACCTCGGCCGCGGCGGGCGTGAGGAGCACGCCGTGACGGAAGAACCCCGTGGCCACGATGAGTCCGGGCACGTTCCCGACGCGCCCGAGCAGAGGCGCGTTGTCCGGTGTCCCGGGGCGCGCGCGGGCGGTGGTCTCGGTCAGCTCGAGCTCGGCCACGGCGGGCACGAGAGCCTGGGCGTCGCGCAGCAGCTCGTAGACCCCGCCGGCCGAGACGGCACCGGAGCCGTCCTCGCGCTGGGTTGCGCCGATCACCACCGTCCCGTCCTCGCGCGGGACCACGTAGACGGGACGCCCGCGGACGAGCCCGCGGACGGTCGCCGTCACGAGCGGCCGGAGCGCCTCGGGCACCCGCAGGCGCAGGATGTCCCCGTAGACGGGCCGCAGCGGCAGGGCTACCGGGAGGCCGCCCAGGTCGCGGGCGCCCAGCCCGTTGGCCACCACCGTCTCGGCGGCGCGCAGCTCCTGCCCGTCCTCGAGCACGACGCCGGCCACCCGGCCGCCGTCCCACGCGAGCGACGCCGCGCGGGCCGGCACGAGGGCGTCGTCGCCGAGCCGGCCGAGCAGGGCCGCGACGAGGCGCCGCGGATCGACCTGGTGGTCGGCCTCGATCGTGAAGGCGCCGGCGATGCCGGGGGCCAGGAGCGGCTCGGCCTTCCGAGCCTCGCGGACGGTGAGCGGCTGGACGGCGAGGCCGTGCGCCTCCTGGGCCGCCCTGAGGTCGGCGAACGCCTGGCGGTCCGCGGCGTCGGCCGCGAGGCACAGGGTCGGGGTGGCGAGGTAGCCGCAGTCGGGGCCCGCGGCCGCGGCGAACTCCGGCCAGCGCCGGGCGGAGTCGAGCATGAGGCCGAGGAGGGCCTCCTCCTGGTAGTGGTACTCGCTGACGGCGGCGAGCATGCCCGCCGCCGCGAAGCTCGCGCCGGTGCCCGGCGCAGGGTCGACGACGACGACGCGCCGGCCCGAGCGGGCGGCAGTCCAGGCGATGCCCAGGCCGATCACCCCGGCCCCGATGACGATGACGTCGGCGACGTCGCCCGGGTTCCGCGTCGTCCCGGGCGCGTCCGTGCTCTCCATGGTTCCTTCCCTCCGCCGGCATGACCCGGATCGGGTGCAGCGGTCGGCTCTGGCCCTCTCAGCCCTGGCGCAGTTCACACTGGCGGGCTCCCGCAGTACTGGGCACTAGTCTAGTTCCATGCTCCTCGCCGACGCCCAGCTGTACGTGTGCACCGATGCCCGCAGGGACCGCGGCGACTTCGAGTCCTTCCTCGACGCCGCCTTCTCCGGGGGGGTGGACATCATCCAGCTCCGCGACAAGCAGATCGAGGCGGCCGAGGAGCTCGAGCTCCTCGAGGTCCTGCGCGCGGTCGCCGAGCGGCACGGGAAGCTGTGGGCCGTGAACGACCGGGCGGACATCGCCCTGCTCTCCGGGGCGCCCGTGTTCCACGTCGGCCAGAAGGACCTGCCCCTCCGCGCGATCCGCCGCGTCGTGGACCAGTCTGTGCTCGTGGGCCTCTCGACCAACTCCCCCGAGCTCGTCGACACCGCGATCGCGCACGCGCAGAGCCCCGAGTCCTCGGCCCAGGCGCGCCTCGACTACTTCTGCACCGGCCCCCTCTGGGCCACGCCGACCAAGCCGGGCCGGGCCGCCGTGGGCCTCGGGATCGTGGAGCACGCGGCGCGCCGCACCCGCGAGGCGCTCGAGGCGGGCCGCTCGCCGCTGCCGTGGTTCGCCATCGGCGGGATCGACCACACGAACGTGGCCCAGGTGGTCGAGGCGGGGGCGAGCCGAGTCGTCGTCGTCCGCGCCGTCACCGACGCCGACGATCCCGCCGACGCCGCCGCCCGCCTCCGCGCCGAGCTCCCCCAGCCCGCTCCCGCCGCACCGCGCCCATGACGACGGTCGCGTACCAGGGCGAGCCCGGTGCCAACTCGCACATGGCCGCCCTCGAGGCCTACCCCAACGCCGAGACCCTCGCGTGCGCGACCTTCGAGGACGCGTTCGCGGCGGTGACCGGCGGCGAGGCGGACCTGGCGATGATCCCGATCGACAACACCGTGGCCGGACGGGTCGCGGACATCCACCTGCTCCTGCCCGACACTCCCCTGCAGATCGTCGGCGAGCACTTCCTGCGCATCCGCTTCAGCCTCCTCGGCGTCCCCGGCGCCACGATCGAGGGCGCACGGGAGGTGCACTCCCACGTGCACGCGCTCGCGCAGTGCCGCGGCTTCATCCGGGCCCACGGGCTGACCCCCGTCGTGGCCGGCGACACCGCGGGCTCGGCGCGCGAGGTCGCCGAGTGGGGGGATCCGGCCAAGCTCTCGATCGCCCCGCCGCTCGCGGCCGAGCGCTACGGGCTCACGGTCCTCGCGAGCGACATCGAGGACCAGCAGCACAACACGACCCGCTTCGTGGTCCTCGCCCCGCCGCGCGAGTACCCGCAGGCCGACGGCTCGCAGTACGTGACCAGCTTCGTGTTCCGGGTCCGGAACATCCCCGCGGCCCTGTACAAGGCTCTCGGCGGGTTCGCGACCAACGGCGTCAACATGACCCGGCTCGAGAGCTACATGGTCGAGGGCCGGTTCGCGGCGACCATGTTCATGGTCGATGTGGAGGGCCACCCCGACGAGCCGGCGCTCGCCCGGGCGCTCGAGGAGCTCGAGTTCTTCTCGACCCAGCTGCGCATCCTCGGGGTCTTCCCCGCCCACCCGCGGCGCTTCGGCTCCACGAAGGCTAGTCGGGACTAGGCTGGCGCCCATGGCGCACTATTCGCTGACCCCGAAGCCGGCCGCCGCCGCAGCCGGGGAGAAGGCAGCGTCCAGCGGCAGTGTGCTCGCGGCGGCCTTCGCGGCCCTGCGGGAGGAGTTCAAGCTCGCCGACGCGTACCCCGCCGAGGCCCTCGCCGACGCCGAGGCGGCCATCGCAGCCCTCACGCTGCCCGCCGAGGACGCGACCGGGGTCGGCTTCGTCACGATCGACCCGCCCACGTCCACGGACCTGGACCAAGCCGTCCACATCGAGCGCGACGGCGGCGGATACCGGGTGCGCTACGCGATCGCGGACGTCCCCGCGTTCGTCCGCCCGGACGGTCCCCTCGACGCCGAGACACGCCGGCGCGGGCAGACCATCTACGCGGCGGATGCCAAGGTCCCGCTGCACCCGCGCGGCATCTCGGACGACGCCGGCAGCCTCCTCGCGGACGAGGTCCGGGGCGCGTTCGTGTGGGACTTCAGCCTCGACGCGGACGGCGAGGTGGCCGGCGTCGGCCTCACCCGCGCCACCGTACGCAGCCGGGCGAAGCTCAGCTACGCCGAGGTGCAGGAGCAGATCGACGCCGGGACCGCGGCCGAGCCGCTCATGCTGCTGCGCGAGGTGGGCCTGAAGCGGGTCGAGCTCGAACGCCGCCGCGGGGGCGCGAGCCTGAACCTTCCGGAGCAGGAGATCGTCCCGGCCGAGGACGGCGGCTACCGGATCGACGCGCGCGGACCACGTCCGGTCGAGGACTGGAACGCGCAGATCTCCCTCATGACCGGCATGGCCGCCGCGAGCCTCATGATCGAGGGCCGGATCGGGATCCTGCGCACCATGCCCGGCCCGGACGAGAAGTCGCTGCGGCACTTCCGGCGCCAGACCCAGGCGCTCGGCGCGCCGTGGGACGGCTCCGTCCCCTACGGCGCGTACCTCCGCACGCTCGACGCCGCCGAGCCCCGCCACCTCGCGATCCTGTACGCCGCGGCGGCGCTCTTCCGCGGGGCGGCCTACACCCCGTTCGACGGCGACGTGCCCGCCGAGCACCTCCAGGCCGCCATCGCGGCACCCTACGCGCACACCACCGCTCCGCTGCGCAGGCTCGTGGACCGGTTCGTGCTCGTGCTCTGCGAGGCGCTCGCGAACGGGCGCGACGTGCCGGAGTGGGTGCGGGCGGCCCTTCCCCGGCTGCCGGCCCTCATGGCGGCCTCGGACCAGCTCGCCGCCCGGGTAGAGCGGGCCTCCCTCGACCTCGTCGAGGCCGCCCTGCTCGTCACGTCGGTGGGGCGGGAATTCGACGCCGTAGTGGTCTCGGGCTCAACGCCGGCCGCCGGCAGCCCCGCTCCCGCGCGCAACGGCCGCCCGGAGCAGCCCCTCGACCGGATCGCGAGCTCCCAGAACGGGCAGGAACCGCAGCAGGCCCGGCCGTTCGGCACCGTCCAGCTCGCCGAGCCGCCCGTGACGGCACGGTGCGAAGGCGAGATGGAGTCGGGGACCGCCGTGCGCGTGCGGCTCGTCCACGCGGACGTGACGACCCGGAAGGTCCTGTTCGAGCTGGCCTGAGCACCGACGCCTGAGCACAGGGAACGGTCTGGGCACAGGGAAGGGGCAGTGCCGCATACGCGGCACCGCCCCTCGCGATGTTCCTGCGGGAACCGGAAGGTGCCTACAGGCCGGACAGGAGGCCGTTGAGGATGTTCAGCACGCCTTGGAGGCCGCTGCCGTTGTCCAGCAGGCCGGCGACGCTGCAGAGCAGGTTGCCGAGCAGGTTGCCGGGGCCGTTCTGCGCGGTGATGTTGAGGTTGACCTGGTTGAGGTCGACGACGAGGCCCAGCAGGTCCAGGTGCAGCGGCCCGAGCGTCAGGCTGAGGACGTTGCAGGTTCCGCCCGAGGCGGCGTTGGTCACGAGGGCCGTGGCCGTGGTGCTCACGGGCGTGGTGGCGCCAGTGGTGGCGTTCGTCAGCGTGCCCGTGACCAGACCTTGGGCCGCCAGCTGCCCATTCTGGTTCACGAACTGCGTCGGGGTGAAGGTACCCGTCAGGGTGCCGACGACGTTACCGGCCGCATCGGTGACCGTCTGCGTGATGAAGGACGTCGAAGGCGTCTGGGCAACTGCCGGCCCAGCGGCGGCCGGGGCGGCCGCCACAGTCTGCGGCTGGGGACTCGCGGCCGTCGCGGGGCCGGCGACGGAGACGAGGAGTCCTCCGGCCATCGCGGCCGTGACGAGCGGGGCGAGAATGCGTGTTCTCATGTCTTACAGCTCCTAAAAATCGGTGGAGTGGATTGACTGTTGAATCACCAGAAACGCGAGTCGTGTCACATCGGCTCACGCTCCGCCCGGTACCCGTCCGCCGTAGGCTTCAATCCACCACGCACGAGATTTGCCCGTGTCCAGCCCTCGATTCACGGATGTAACCTCCGGCGCGGTATCGTTGGAGAGTTATTGGATGCCCGATCGTCCTGATGCGATCCTCTTTTCACCCGCCGGCCGGTGCCGGCACCTTGATAGCCCGCGATCGGCTTCCGCTGGATGGCCGGCGCGCGCTCCTGCTCCAGATGCCCCACGCAGTCATGGCTGTGGCGCTCTGTTGAGCGAGACCCGCTCGGGCCCCGATGGAGAGGGACCCTTTCCCTATGAACGAAGTCCACACGCATGAACTCCTGACCGACGACTCGGGAACCGAGACGATCGAGACCGAGGAGACCATTACCAACGACGCCCCCGTCCGCCAGGAGAGCCAGAAGACGTTCTCCGACTACGGAGTGGCCCCGGAGATCGCCCAGTCCCTCGCGGATGCCGGAATCCTGAACCCGTTCCCGATCCAGTCGATGACCCTCGGGGTGGCGCTCGGCGGCCACGACATCATCGGCCAGGCCAAGACCGGCACGGGCAAGACCCTCGGCTTCGGCATCCCCGCGCTGCAGCGCACGCTCCCGATGGAGCACCCGGACTACGCGAAGCTCCCGGTTCCCGGCGCTCCCCAGGCCCTCGTGGTGGTCCCGACCCGCGAGCTCGCCGTGCAGGTGAGCAAGGACCTGCAGACCGCCAGCAAGCGCACCTCGCTGCGCGTCGAGGTCATCTACGGCGGCCGCGCCTACGAGCCGCAGATCGAGGCCCTCCAGCGGGGCGTCGAGGTGGTGGTCGGCACCCCGGGCCGCCTCATCGACCTGCACCGCCAGCGCCACCTCAACCTCAAGAACGTCCGGATGATCGTCCTCGACGAGGCCGACGAGATGCTGGACCTCGGCTTCCTTCCCGACGTCGAGACGCTCATGGGCGCCGTTCCCGCGGTCCGCCAGACGCTCCTGTTCTCGGCGACCATGCCCGGCCCGGTCGTCGCGATGGCGCGCCGCTACATGACCCAGCCCACGCACATCCGCGCCTCGGACCCGAACGACGACTCGGTGACCAAGAAGGACATCCGCCAGGTCATCTACCGCGCGCACCACCTGGACAAGGACGAGGTCGTGGCGCGGATCCTGCAGGCCGAGGGCCGCGGCCGGACCATCATCTTCACGAAGACCAAGCGCACCGCCGCCAAGCTCTCCGAGGAGCTCATCGACCGCGGCTTCGCGGCCGCGGCAATCCACGGCGACCTCGGCCAGGGCGCCCGCGAGCAGGCCCTGCGGGCCTTCCGCCACGGCAAGGTGGACGTCCTCGTCGCGACCGACGTCGCCGCCCGCGGCATCGACGTCGAGGACGTCACCCACGTGATCAACTTCCAGTGCCCCGAGGACGAGAAGGCTTACCTCCACCGCGTGGGCCGCACCGGCCGCGCCGGCCACAAGGGCACTGCCGTGACGTTCGTCGACTGGGATGACGTCCCCCGCTGGACGCTCATCAACAAGGCCCTCGGGCTCGATGTGCCGGAGCCCGTGGAGACGTACTCGTCCTCGCCGCACCTCTACACCGACCTGGACATCCCCGCGGGCACCAAGGGCCGGCTCCCGCGCAACAAGCGCGTCCTCGAGGGCCTTGCGGGCGAGAAGCTCGAGGACCTGGGCGAGCCCGGAGGGAAGAAGCGCTCCCGCGGCGCCAAGGACCGGCGTGAGGACGCCGAGGGCCGCGGCCGCCATGGCGGCAGGGGCCGCGGCGGCGAGCATGCCGAGAGGGCAGAGAAGGCAGAGCGGCCCGAGAAGGCTGAGCACGCCTCCACCACCGCGGGCGGCGAGGCAGGCGGCGAGGGCCGCCGCCGCCGTCGTCGTCGCGGCGTGGCCGAGGGCGCGCCGGAGGCCGCCGGCACCCAGAACGAGCGCCCGCGCCGCGAGTCCGCCGCCCTGGCGGTGCACCTTACGGACTCGGCGGCGGACGGCGCGTCCGTGGACCGCGGCGTGGCGGCAGCCCGCCGTCGTCGGACCCGCCGCCGCAACGGCGAGGTGGTTGCCCGCACCGAGGCCGAGTAGGCCCCGTGGCGGCTGCCCGCCCCCGCGGGGCGTCGGGGGGCCTGTGGTCCCCCGACGGCCCCGACCTCGTGGTCCACGGCGACAACGCCGCAGTGCTCCCGGGCCTGCCCGACGGCTCGTTCACCATGGTCTACATCGACCCGCCGTTCAACACCGGCCGCTCGCAGAAGCGGCAGGAGCTGAGCATGGTGCGCAGCGCGGCCGGGGACCGCATCGGGTTCTCCGGCCAGCGCTACGAGACGATCAAGGGCGCGCTGCACCGCTACGACGACGCGTTCAGCGACTACTGGGCGTTCCTCGAGCCGCGGCTCGTCGAGGCGTGGCGGCTGCTCGCGCAGGACGGCACGCTGTACCTGCACCTCGACTACCGCGAGGCGCACTACGCCAAGGTCATGCTGGATGCGATCTTCGGCCGGGACTGCTTCCTCAACGAGATCATCTGGGCCTACGACTACGGCGCGCGGACCAAGCGGCGCTGGCCCACGAAGCACGACAACGTGCTCGTCTACGTCAAGGACCCTGCCAGGTACCACTTCGACGCGGCCGAGGTGGACCGTGAGCCGTACATGGCACCGGGCCTCGTCACGCCGGAGAAGCGGGAGCTCGGTAAGCTGCCCACGGACGTGTGGTGGCACACGATCGTCTCCCCCACCGGCCGGGAGAAGACGGGCTACCCCACCCAGAAGCCCGAGGGCCTCGTCCGGCGCATGGTGGCGGCCTCGAGCCGGCCCGGGGACTGGGTCCTGGACTTCTTCGCCGGCTCCGGCACGCTCGGCGCGGTCGCCCAGCGGCTCGGCCGGCGGTTCGTGTGCGTCGACGAGAACCCGCAGGCCGTCGAGGTCATGGCAGGACGGCTCCCGTCCGCGCGGGTGGTCACCGCGGGCGGGGCCACGGCCTAGCGCACGACGGCGGTGCCGCGCCCCTGGCGCTCGATCTCGCCGAGCGCCTCGGCCGAGGTGGTGAACTCGCCGAGCCGGTTGGGCTTGCCCGTGCCGTGGTAGTCGGACGATCCCGTGACAAAGAGGCCGTTCTCGGCGGCCAGGCCGAGCAGGAACGGGCGGCGGTCCTCCGGGTTGTCGCGGTGGTAGACCTCGAGCCCGGCCAGCCCTGCCTCGATCATGGCCCGGTAGACGGGCTCCCCGACCGTGCGGCCCCGGGCCGACGCCACGGGGTGGGCGAACACCGGCACTCCCCCGGCGGCGCGGATCAGGGACACGGCCAGGGCGGGCTCGGGCGCGTAGTGCTGCACGAAGTACCGCGAGCGGGAGGACAGGATCGTGGCGAACGCCTCGGTGCGGTCGCCGACGAGGCCTGCCGCGACGAGGGCGTCGGCGATGTGCGGCCGGCCTACCGTGGCCCCGGGGGCCACGTGGCGCGTGACGTCGTCCCACGAGAGCGGGTAGTCCTCGGCGAGGAGCGAGACCATGTGCTCGGCGCGGGAGAGCCGCGCGTCCCGGGCCTTGGTGACCTCCTCCAGGAGGCCGGGATGCGCGGGATCGTGCAGGTAGCTGAGGACGTGGACGCTGATGCCCTCGGGGGTGCGGCACGAGACCTCCATGCCCGGCACGAGGGCCACCCCGAGGCGCCGCGCCGCCGCTCCCGCGTCATCCCAGCCCGAGGTCGAGTCGTGGTCCGTGATGGCGAGGACGTCGATGCCCGCCTCGGCGGCGGCTCCGACGAGCTCGGCCGGGGTCTCGGTGCCGTCGGACACGGTCGAGTGGGCGTGCAGATCGATCCTCACGCCCCCACGATAGCCCGGGGACGTGCACGGGGCCTCTGGACAACGCGCACCCCGATGGAAGAATGAAGAAGTGAGTGTTTCAGATCCCGCAGTTCCAGATCCCACCGTCCAGCATCAGGCGCAGCCGATCGACGACCGGGTGAACAACCGGTCCCAGCGGCCCACCTCCGAGGCATTCAAGGCCTTCATGGCCTCCGGCTGGGCGCCGGCAGAGGGCTCCCTGCCCGGCCGGGACGCGGTCGCCGAGTACGCCGCCCGGCGCCGCCGCGCCATCTCCGAGCGGTTCCCCGGCGAGCGCCTGGTCATCCCTGCCGGCCCGCTGAAGGTCCGCTCGAACGACACCGACTACCGCTTCCGCCCCCACTCCGCGTTCGCGCACCTGACCGGGCTCGGGGTGGACCACGAGCCCGACGCCGTGCTCATCCTCGAACCGGTCGACGAGGGGACGGGCGACGACGGCGGCCACCACAGCGCCACCCTGTACTTCCGCCCGCTCGCGGGACGGGACACCGAGCAGTTCTACGGCGACGCCCGTTCCGGGGAATTCTGGATCGGCGCACGCCCCACGCTCGCCGAGCTCGAGGCCCGGCTGGGCATCGCCACCGCGCACCTCGACGGCCTCGAGGCCGCGCTGACCAAGGGCGTGGGCGTCCCCGCGATCGGGGGCATCTCGGTGCGCCTGGTCCGCAAGGTCCACGAGGACATCGACGCCCTCGTGGACACCGCCCGCTACAACACCGCCATGGACCCCGAGTCGCTGGACCTGTCCGTGTTCGACGCCCTCGACGACCAGCTCGCCGAGGCGCTGTCCGAGCTCCGCCTGGCCAAGGACGAGTGGGAGGTCGCCCAGATGCGGGAGGCCGTCGCCGCGACCGCGGCGGGCTTCGAGGAGATCATCCGGGCCCTCCCCCGCGCCGTGGGCCACCGCCGCGGCGAGCGCGTGGTCGAGGGGGCGTTCTTCGCGAAGGCCCGGGAGGAGGGCAATGACCTCGGCTACGAGACGATCGCCGCGTCGGGCAACAACGCCACCGTGCTGCACTGGATCCGCAACAACGGCCCCGTCCGCGAGGGCGAGCTCCTGCTGGTCGATGCCGGGGTGGAGGCCGAGTCCCTCTACACCGCCGATGTGACCCGCACCCTGCCCGTGGGCGGGACCTTCTCGGAGGTCCAGCGCCGGGTGTACCAGGCCGTCCTCGACGCCGCGGACGCCGCGTTCGCCGCGGCGCGGCCGGGTGTGAAGTTCCGCCAGATCCACGCCGCGGCCATGGAGGTCCTCGCCGCGCGCCTCGAGGAGTGGGGCATTCTCCCCGTCTCCGCCGAGGAGGCGCTCTCGGATGCCGGCCAGCAGCACCGCCGGTGGATGCCCCACGGGACGAGCCACCATCTCGGCCTCGACGTGCACGACTGCGCGCAGGCCCGTCGCGAGCTCTACCTCGACGGCGAGCTCGCGCCCGGCATGGTGTTCACCATCGAGCCCGGCCTCTACTTCAAGGCCGAGGACCTCGCGATTCCGGCCGAGTACCGCGGCATCGGCGTGCGCATCGAGGACGACATCCTCATGACCGCCGAGGGCCCGGTGAACCTCAGCGCGGCCCTCCCCCGCACGCCGGACGACGTCGAAGCTTGGATGGCCTCGCTGCGCTGACGTCCGGCCAGCGCATGCACAGGGGGCGCCGCCCGGTTCTGTGAACTGCTCCCCTGGAGTTGGACTGAGAAATTCAGTTCCGATTGCAGGGGAGCAGTTTTGTGTATGCATGGAGTTCGTTGTCAGAGGATGAGC
>NZ_JBSSGJ010000025.1:0-43706 GCF_054063535.1 Sinomonas sp. RB5 | reverse complement strand
CCGATCAGAGGCCCGAAGTGTCCACGGACTCGTGAGACACACTGTCCACACTCACCTGAGACAGAAGTGTCCATTCAGTCCCGAGACTTCACAGTGGCCGTTCCGCCGTTTCGGGTACGCGGCCCGACGCCCCTCCGGCTGCACGCCCGCGCGCCGCCCGCTTCAGGAGACCACCCGGGCGCCCACTCCGGCGACGGGCCGGCGTGCGGCGCCCGCGCGGCGTCGTCCGCCTCCCGCGCGGGCGCGCAGCGGTGCGTACCCGAAACCGGGAAAAGGCCGCGAGATGCGTACCCGAAACTGGGAGGGTCAGCGGGAGGCGGCGGGCACGAGGACCCACAGGAGGCGTGCCGGCTCATCCGACGGGTTGACCCACGTGTGCGGCTCGCGGCCGGGGAACGTCAGGGTGTCCCCCGCGGCGAGGGAGTAGCGCTCGTTGGCCATGATGAGGTCGATCCGCCCGCGCACCACATGGAGCACGTCCACATCGCAGTCCACCGCGTACAGCTCCGACTCGCCGGCGCCGCGCGGCTCGATGTCCGCCTGGAGCACCTGCACTCGTCGCTCGGAGCGGGCCGTGAGCAGCCGCTCGACGATGCCCTCTCCCCCGAGCGAGATCCGCGGCGCCTCGGCAGCCCGCGTGAGGTGCGTCTCCGGCTGGGCGAAGAGCTCGCCGATCGAGAGCGAGAGGACCTGGCACAGCGTCACGAGCGAGGCGACCGAGGGCGAGGTGAGGTCGCGCTCCACGCGCGAGAGGAAGCCCTTGGTGAGGCCGGTCGCGTCGGCCACCTGCTCGATGGTCATGCGCTGGGACTGCCGGGCGGCGCGGATGCGGGAGCCGATCGCCACGGGGGCGTTGCTCGGCTCGACGGGCAGTGCTTTCATGGGCTCTCTCTCCTGCGCGGCAGGTCCCGCGGCGGCGGCGCGGGCTGCATCCCCAGCATAGAGCAACGTCTGTTGCCTCCCGGGCACCTCCGCGCTTCGGTGGCGCGCACGACGGCGCCGCCCGCCGCCCGCACGGGCCGCCGCCGGGCGTCGTGCGCACCGCAGGATTGCGGTGCGCCGAAGTCCCGGATGACGGGACACCGGCCGAAATCGGTGCCCGAAAAGGTCTACAGTGTCTGGGGCAACGGGGCCGCGAGCATCCGTCCACCGCAGGAGAACCCCATGCACACCACCACCCCTCAGGAGCCCGGCCACCCTCGGGAGCCCACCCCGGCCGACATCCGCCGCTGGCGCCAGTACCTCGCCGACGAGAAGGCCGAGGCGGCGATCTACCGCTCCCTCGCGAGCCGCCGGACGGGCGAGGAGCGCGACATCCTCCTGGGCCTGGCCGAGGCCGAGCGCCGGCACGAGGCGCACTGGCTGGCCCTGCTCGGTGACAAGGTGGGCCGCCCGCGCCCGGCGTCCCTGCGCAGCCAGCTGATCGGCTTCCTGGCGCGGCACTTCGGCAGCGTGTTCGTGCTCGCGATGGCCCAGCGCGCCGAGGGCCGCTCCCCCTACGCGACCGATCCCTCCGCCACGCCCGCGATGGCCGCGGACGAGCGCATCCACGAGGAGGTGGTCCGAGGCCTCGCGGTCCGCGGCCGCACGCGCCTTTCCGGCATGTTCCGCGCGGCCGTGTTCGGCGCCAACGACGGCCTCGTCAGCAACCTCTCCCTCGTGGCGGGGATGGCCGCGTCCGGGGTGGCGAGCCACGTGGTGCTGCTCTCCGGCGTCGCGGGGCTGCTCGCCGGCGCGCTCTCGATGGGCGCGGGCGAGTTCATCTCGGTCCGGTCCCAGCGCGAGCTCCTCTCGGCCTCCCGGCCCACGCAGGTCACCCTTGCTGCGGCGCCGGACCTCGACCTCACGGCCAACGAGCTCGTGCTCGTCTACAAGGCGCGCGGCATGAGCCAGGAGGCCGCCGAGCACCGCGCCGCCGAGCGCCTCGGCTACTACGCGTGCGACTGCGACCCGAGCCTGTCCCTGCACCCCGAGGCCGAGACGTCCGAGGACGAGCACGAGGCCATCGGCTCCGCCTGGGGCGCCGCGGGCGCGAGCTTCTGCTTCTTCGCCTCCGGCGCGATCGTGCCGATCCTGCCGTTCCTGTTCGGGATGGTCGGGATCCCGGCCCTCGTCGTGGCCGCCGCGCTCGTGGGCCTCGCGCTCCTGGGCACCGGCGCGATCGTGGGCCTGCTCGCCGGCGCCTCCCCCCTCACCCGCGCCCTCCGCCAGCTCGCGATCGGCTTCGGCGCCGCCGCGGTCACGTACGTGCTCGGGTTCCTCTTCGGCGTCGGCATGGGCTAGCGGCGGACGACGGCGGCCCGCGCCTCGCGGGACCTGACCCCGCGTCGCCCCACACCTGACCCCGCGTCCTTCTTCTGGACGCGGGGCCACCTCTCACCCGACGCGGGGTCACCTCTCACCCGACGCGGGGTCACCTCTCGCCCGACGCGGGGTCACCTCTCGCCCGATGCGGGGTCACCTCTCGCCCGACGCGGGGTCACCGTCTTCTCCTCGCCGGCTACCCGGGGACGCGACCTCGCGGGCGGCGCCGAGGACGGCGTCGACGCGGCGGGGGCGGCGCAGCCCCGGCGGGACGGCGGCGACCACCGCGTTGTGCGGCGTGGGGTCCGCGACGGGCACGAGCACCACGCCGCTCGAGCGGAACAGCTCCTCGACGCCCTCCCAGACGTTGGTCACCGAATAGCCCAGCCCGCTCGCGACGATCGCGCGGATCGTCTCGGACACCACGCTGCGCCATCGCACCCGCGGCGCCACGCCCGCTGACTCGAACATCGCCAGGACCCGTTCGGCGCTCGGGGGGACGTCGAAGAGGACCGCGTCGTACTCTGCGAGGTCGGCGAAGCGCAGCGACGCACGCCCCGCGAGCGGGTGGCCCTCGGCCAGCTGGAAGTGCGGCCGCGACTCGGCGAGGGTCACGAAGTCCACCCCGGGCACCGCCTGCAGCGAGTACACCACCGCGGCGTCGAGCTCGCCGTCGGCGACGGCGCGCTGGAGCTCCTCGGCGGCGCCCTCGACGAACTCCACCTCGATCTCCGGCCACCGGCGCGCCGTCTCGGCCAGGAGCCGGGGCATGAGGCGCGGGCTGATCGCGATCATGCAGCCGAGCCGGACCCGCCCCCTCAGCTCCTCCCAGCCTGAGCGCACGCTCGCGGGGATCTCGGCGGCCTCGTCGAGCACCCGCCGCGCCCGCAGGCCGAGCGCCGTGCCGGCCTCTGTGGGCACGAGCCGCTTGGACCGCGCCCGGACGAACAGGTCGACGCCGAGGGCGCGCTCGAGCTGGCCAATCGCCATGGACGCGGCCGCCTGGGAGATGCTGCTGCGGCGGGCCGCCTCGGTGACGGAGCCGGCGTCGAGCACCGCGACGAAGTACTCGAGCTGGCGGAGGGTGAATTCCGAAGACATAAGCAATCCTGATCGTTCTGTACGGATTGATTGATTATACAAAAGCTATGGCGCTGGCCACACTGGAACCCAGACCCCGCCGTCCAGAGCCCAGGAGTACCCATGGCCCCGAGCCTCGCCCCCCGCATCGTCACCCTCGGCACCGCCGGGGGCCCCCGCTGGTGGGCCGCCGCCGACTCCGGCGAACGCACCGGGATCGCCACCGCCGTGGTGGTCGGGGACGCGTTCTACCTCGTCGACGCCGGCCAGGGCGCTGGCCGCCGGCTCGCGCAGTCGGGGCTGGACCTCTCCGGGATGCGGGCGCTGTTCATCACGCACCTGCACTCCGACCACGTCTACGACCTCGCCGGGATCGGGATCTTCGGCCTCTACGCCCTCCAGCACCGGGCGGGCACGGACCCCGTGCGCATCATCGGCCCCGGCAACCGCGGCGAGCTGCCCCCGGTGTCCCCGCGCGCCGTCGTGCCTCCTGCCCCGCTCGCCCCGCACAACCCCACCCCGGGGACGCGGGAGATGTTCGAGGCGCTCATGGCGGCGCACGCCACCGACCTCAACGACCGCATCCTCGACTCGCTCAAGCCGAGCCCCCTGGACGTGTTCCATGCCGAGGACATCGAGATTCCGGCCGGCATCGGCTACCACCCGAACACCAACGCGACCCCCGAGATGGCCCCCTTCGAGGTCTACCGCGACGAGCTCGTCGCCGTCACCGCGATCCTCGTCGAGCACCCGCCCATCGCCCCGGCCTTCGCGTTCCGCTTCGACACCGCCGAGGGCTCGGTGACGATCTCCGGCGACACCTGCTTCACCACCAACCTCGTCACCCTCGCGCAGGGCACGGACCTGCTCCTGCACGAGGCGATCGACTTCGACTGGGTCGAGTCCCTCTACGGGGACCGGACGGACGAGGCCTCCCGCGCGGCCCGCGACCACCACTACAAGTCGCACACGAGCGTGCGCGAGGCGGCCAAGGCCGCCGAGGCCGCGGGCGCCGCCGCGCTCGCCCTGCACCACCTCGTCCCCGGCCACGCCCCCGAGCGCGTGTGGGCCGAGGCGGCCGAGCACTTCTCGGGCCGCTTCGTGCTCCCGAGGGATCTGGACGTCATTCCCTTTGGCCGCCAGCGCTGACGGCCGCAGCCCATCATCGGAAGAGGACTCCCCGTGACCACTGAAAGCACCACGACGGCCTCCCAGGCTGCCGCACCCATCGGGACGCTCAACACGAAGGACATGCGCCGCATCCTGGCCTCGTCCTTCATCGGCAGCGCCATCGAGTACTACGACTTCATGCTCTACGCGACCGCCGCCTCCCTCGTCTTCGACAAGGTGTTCTTCGCGAACCTCGGGCCCGGCTTCGCGCTGTTCGCCTCGTTCGTGACGCTCGCGGTCGGCTACGTGGCGCGGCCGCTCGGCGGCCTGGTCTTCGGCCACTTCGGCGACCTCGTGGGCCGCAAGAAGGTGCTCGTCCTGTCGATGGTGATCATGGGCGCGGGCACGGTCGCCATCGGCCTGCTGCCGCCCACCGCGCAGGTGGGCATGGCCGCGCCCATTACGCTCGTGGTGCTCCGCCTCATCCAGGGCGTCGCGGTGGGCGGCGAGTGGGGCGGCGCGGCGCTGATGGCCATCGAGCACGCGCCGAAGCGCCACCGGGGCTTCGCGGCCTCCTTCGCCAACGCCGGCGGCCCGGCCGGCGCGATCCTCGGCACGCTGGGCCTCTCCCTCTTCGCCGCGCTCTCCGGCAGCCAGTTCCTCGTCTGGGGCTGGCGGGTGCCGTTCCTCCTCTCGGCCGTCCTGATCGGGGTGGGCCTCGTGATCCGGCTCAAGGTCTCGGAGACGCCCGCCTTCCAGCGCCTCGAGACCGCCAGCGAGAAGCGCCGCGTGCCGATCGTCGAGGTGCTCCGCCACTCCAAGCGCGCCGTCCTGCTCGGGCTGGCCGCGACCACCGCCTTCTACGTCTGCCAGGCGATGACGACCGTGTGGGGCGTCTCGGTGGCCGTCGCCTCGGGCGCCGACAAGAACGGGGTGCTCAACATCAAGGCCGCCGCGGCGGTCCTGACCCTCGTGGTGTGCTTCATCTCGGCGCGCCTCTCCGACCGGCTCGGACGACGCCGCGTGCTCGCCTTCGGAGCGCTGCTCGGCATCGTCGCGGCGTACCCGACCGTCCTGCTGATGACCAACGGCACGCTCTGGGGCTTCGGGCTCGCGATCGTGATCGGCAACGGCCTCGTCCAGGGCGTCCTCTACGGCCCCATCGCCGCGTACGTCGCCGAGCAGTTCCCCACCCGGCACCGCTACACGGGCGCCTCGGTGGCGTACCACACGGCCTCCATGCTCGGCGCCGGCTTCACGCCGATGATCATCACGGGCCTGATCCTCGCCGCCGGCGGCGCGCTGTGGCCGGTCGCGGTGTTCTGGGTCGCTGTCCTGCTCGTCGCCCTCGTCGCCGTCCTGTCGACGGCGGAGGGCACCCGGCGCGAGCTCGACTGACCCCGCGTCACCCTAGACCTGACCCCGCGTCACCCCAGACCTGACCCCGCGTCACCCCAAACCTGACCCCGCGTCCGTTGATCTGGACGCGGGGTCAGGTCTCGTTGGACGCGGGGTCAGGTCTCGTTGAACGCGGGGTCACTTCAGGACCGCGACCGCCTCGTCCACCGAGTCGACGAGGTGCACGCGACCGGCCATGCCCCGCCCCTCGGCCAGCCTCGACAGCAGCGGCCACGCCGGCAGTTCCTCGGTCCAGTGCCGCACCCCGAGGAGCACCATCGGGGTGATGGTCCCGTCCGCGCCGTAGTAGTTCTCGCACGCGTCCTGGAACACCTCCTGCACCGTCCCCGCCGCGCCCGGGAGGAAGACCACCCCGCCGGTGCACTTCTCGAGGAGCACGGCCTCCCGGACCGAGTTGGCGAAGTACTTGGCGATGTGGGTCGCGAACATGTTGGGCGGCTCGTGCCCGTAGAACCACGTGGGCACCCCGAGGTTCTCGGCGCCGCCGGGGAACCCGCCGAGGACCCCGAGCGCGGCGCGCGCCCACGCACTGACGGACGGGCGGAAGAGGGGCACGACGGCGATCTGCCGCAGCGCCGCGTCGAGCGCGCGCTCCGGGAAGGCCGAGAGGTAGGCGCCCAGGTTCGCGGCCTCCATCGCCCCCGGCCCTCCCCCGGTGGCGACCACGAGCCCCGCCGCCGCGAGCCCTCGCCCGAGGCGCGCGGCGTCGTCGTAGGTGCGGCTCCCGCGGGGAGCGACGTGGCCGCCCATGACGCCCACGATCCGGCGCCCGGCGAACGCGCCGTCGAGGGCCTCCTGGAGCGCCTCGCCGATGTGGTGGTCGTGGAGGGCTGCCGAGATCGCGGACTCGACCCCGGCGCGCCCCTGCCGCTTGGTCCAGGCATAGATGAGGGCGTCCGGCGTCTGCTCGTAGGGCCGGACGGTGACGCCGGCATACAGCTCTGGCCCGGTGTAGAGGGTGGGCCGGTAGGGATCGAAGGGCACCCCGGGGAGGATCGGGAAGACCAGGGCGCCGCGGGTGCGCAGCGACTGCTCCATGCCGTCGGCGAGCCGGCAGCCGAGGAACATCGCCCCCGAGGGATCGAGCGCCTTGAGCGCGCCGGAGCGTTGTGTGAGGTCCACCGACTGGACGTGCCATCCGGCCATCGCCGTCGCACCGCCGGCCACGAGTGCATCGAAGCGCTCAAGGGACTCGACCTCGAGCGTCCGGGGCATCGGACTCAGCGCGGGCGTGGCGTTCATGGGGCCAGACTATCCACCCACGGTGTTCAGGCCCCGGCCCTCCCCGCGTTGCCTACCGTTAAGTATCGGCCACCACGATGTCGCGGGTGACTTCCCCCTGCAAGGCCCACAGCGGCGACACCCCTGCCCCCCTCTCCCCCTCGCGCCGGGGCTTTCTGGCAGCCGCGCTCACCGGCGCGGCGCTGACCCTGGCGCCCATGAGCTTCGCGGCCGCGGACAGCGGAACGCAGAAGACCAAGACGATCACCGGCCACCTGGATCCGGGCGCGGCCGACTTCGTCTACCTGCCCGTGGAGGTCCCCGCGGGCGTGAACAGGATCAGCGTCTCCTACACGTACAGCAAGCCCACGGTGGCCCCGGGACTGCTCTCCAACTCGTGCGACATCGGCATCTTCGACGAGCAGGGCACCCGCCTCCAGGGCAAGGGCTTCCGCGGCTGGTCCGGCGGCTTCCGGACGGAGTTCTTCATCAGCGCCGCCGAGGCCACGCCTGGCTACCTGCCCGGACCGGTCGGCAAGGGCACCTGGAACATCGCCCTCGGGCCGTACCAGGTCGCCGAGGCCGGGCTCGACTACTCGGTCACCGTCACCCTCGACTACGGCCCGGACGGCGCCCCCTTCCAGCCGAAGTACCCGGCCCAGGCCGTGGCCGGCAGGGGCGCGGGCTGGTACCGCGGTGACGCCCACCTGCACACCGTCTACTCGGACGGCAAGCGGACCCCGGAGGAGGTGGCCGCCGGCGCCCGGGCCGCCCGCCTCGACTTCATGATCTCCACCGACCACAACACGCCCGCCTCCCACGGGGTGTGGGGCCCGCTGGCCGGCAACGACCTCCTCATCCTCACCGGCGAGGAGGTCACCACCCGCAACGGCCACTACCTCGCGCTCGGCCTCCCGCCCGGGGACTGGATCGACTGGCGCTACCGCGCCCGGGACAAGGGCTTCGAGGACGCCGCCCAGCTCATCCACTCCCGCGGCGGCCTCGTGGTCCCGGCCCACCCGTACTGCCCCTACGTCGCGTGCCGGTGGAAGTTCGGCTACGACGACGCCGACGCGGTCGAGGTCTGGACGGGCCCTTGGACCCACGACGACGAGATGTCGATCAGCACGTGGGACTCCATGCTCGTCCACTCCGTGCGGACCAACGGCCGCTGGCTGCCGGCCATGGGCAACAGCGACGCGCACAGCTCCCCGCAGGTCATCGGCTGGCCGCACAACGTGGTCAACGCCGCGGCGCTCTCGCACGACGCGATCCTGGAGGGCATCCGCAGCGGCCGATCCTGGATCGCGCAGTCGGCGGACATCACCCTCGACCTCACCGTGAAGTCCGGCGGGAAGACCGCGGGCATCGGCGAGCGGCTCGACGTGCCCCAGGACGCCCCGGTCACGGTGACGGCGAACGTCGGCGGGGTCCCGAACGGGGTGGTCCGCTTCATCACCGACGAGGGCCAGACGCAGCAGGTCACGCTCCCGGCCTCGGGCCAGGGCACGGTCACGTGGACCACGACGCCGCAGCTGGCCGCCTACCTCCGCGTCGAGGTCCGCCACCCGAAGGCGGACGGCACCTCGGGCAGCGGCACCGAGATGGGCCCGGACCTCCCGCTCGGGCCGATGGCGGCGCTGACGAACCCGGTCTTCCTCGGGTCCAAGTAGCACCACCGGAAGCACGACGCCGGCGGGTCGCCTTACGGGAGGCGGCCCGCCGGCGTCGTGCTCGCCGACAGCGGCGCGCTCAGGCGCGCGCGGCGACCGCCACCCTCACGGGGGCGCCGGTCTCGAGGGACTCCTGCGCGGCGTCGGCCACGCGGGAGGCGGCGACGGCGTCCTCGGGCGTGCAGGGGTTCTCGCGCTCGCCGAGGACGAGCTCGACGAACGCGGCGAGCTCGGCACGGTAGGCGGCGGCGAACCGCTCGGCGAAGGTCCTGTGGGTCTCCCCCGCGGGGAACGCCACGCCGGGCTCGGTGGAGCGCAGCGCCGTCTTCTCGTCCAGGCCCACCATGACCGAGGACTCCGAGCCCTGGATCTCCAGGCGCACATCGTGCCCGGCCGCGTTGTAGCGGGTCGCGGCGACGGTGCCCACGGTGCCGTCGTCGAACGTGACGACGGCGAGCGCCGTGTCCACGTCCCCGACCTCGCCGATCGCCGGGTCGCCGTTGTTGGACCCTTTGGCATAGACCTCGGTGATCTCGCGGCCGGTGAGCCAGCGCAGGATGTCGAAGTCGTGGACCGAGCAGTCGCGGAAGAGGCCGCCGGACGTGGCGAGGAACTCGACCGACGGCGGGGCCATGTCCCCGGTCACGGCGCGCAGCGAGTGGATCCAGCCGATCTCCCCGGCATCCAGGCGGCGCTTGGCCTCGAGGTAGCCGGCGTCGAAGCGGCGCTGGTGGCCGATCTGCACCACGCCGCCCCTCGCCGCGATGTACTCGAGGACGGGCAGGGAGTCCGCGACCGAGCCGGCCACCGGCTTCTCGCAGAACACCGGGATGCCGGCGTCCACCCCGGCGCGGATGAGCTCGGGGTGCGTCCGGGTCCCGGTCGCGATGACGAGGGCGTCCACGCCGTGGGCGATGAGGCCCGGGGCGCCCCCGGGGACGAAGTCGGCCCCGACCTCGCCGGCGACGGCGCGGGCGTGGTCCTCGGCGACGTCCGTGAGTGCCAGGCGGAGCCCGACCCCGCGTCGGGCGAAGGCAGGGGCGAGGGCAGCGACGGTGCGGGCATGCATAGCGCCGATGCGGCCGACGCCGACGAGCCCCAGGGTGATGGCCTTCATGCGGCACTCCTTCGTGTATGGGAACGTTCCAACAGTGAGGTCTAGAGTATCCCTGTCCCCCTGCGGCCGGTCAAGATTTGTCCTGACAAACATGAAGGAGTGCCGTGGCGAAGTCCGTGACGATCCTCGACGTCGCCGCCCGCGCAGGCGTCTCGAAGTCCGCCGCCTCCCTGGCGCTGCGCGGTACCGGCTACGTGAGCGAGGCCAGGCGCCGGGCCGTGCTCGAGGCCGCCGAGGAGCTGGGCTACCGGCCCAACGCCGCCGCCCGGGCGATGGGCTCGGCCCGCAGCGGGATCGTGGGACTCATCCTCGACGACCTCCGCAACCCCTGGTACGTCCCGGCCGTGGAGGGCCTCTCGGAAGGCCTCCACGCGGCGGGGCTGAGCCCGCTGCTCGGGGACTGGCGCCTCGAGGGCGCCGCGCTCGCCGAGCGCTGCCTCGAGCTGCGGGTCGAGGGCCTCGTGCTGGTGGGGACGCTCGACGGCGCCGAGGAGCTCCTGCCGCCGCTCGGGCCGCTGCCCGTGGTCCAGGTCGGCGCCGCGCGCGCCCAGGTGCCCGGCGCCGCCGTCGTCACGAACGACGACGCCGAGGGAGCCCGCCGCGTGGTCCGCCACCTCACGGGGCTGGGGCACACGAGGATCGCCCACCTGGCCGACCCCGGGACGTCGGTGGGCGATGCCCGTCGGGCCGGCTTCGAGGAGGAGGCGCGCCGCGCCGGGCTCGACGCGGTCACGGTCCCGGCCGGCCGCACCGAGGAGGCGGGCCGGCTCGCGGCGCTCGGGGTTCTGCGCTCCGGGCCCCGGCCCACCGCGGTCTTCGCGGTGAACGACATGGCGGCCCTCGGCGCGCTCTCCGCCGCGGAGGAGCTCGGCCTGCGCGTCCCGGAGGACCTCTCGCTGGCCGGGTACGACGACACGCCCGCGGCCCGGCTGCGGGCCGTCGGGCTCACGAGCGTGGACAACGCCAGCAGGGAGGCCGGGCGCGTGGCCGCGGCCCTCCTGGCCGAGATGATCGCCGGCCATGGCCGGCCCCCGGGAGGGGCCGGTCCCGGCGCCGCGGCCACCCTCCTCAACCCGGAGCTGAAGGTGCGCACCAGCACGGCGCCGCCGCCCGCCGTCGTCCGCCGGGCCCGCCCCGCACCGGCCGGGTGAGCCCTCCGGATCGCGCGGTGCGGCGGCGACAGGAGCGCGCGACAGGAGTACCCTGCGGAGCATCCGAGGATCGAGAGCCAACCACCAGGATGCTGCGATGTCAGGGAAGAACCAGTCCATACTCCGGCGCAAGCCAATCGGTGAGATCGAGGACGAGCCCGGCATCGGGCACCTGTCCCGGACCCTCGGACTCTGGCAGCTGACCGCGATCGGCGTCGGCGGGATCATCGGCGCCGGCATCTTCTCGCTCGCCGGCGCCGTCGCGCACCAGACGGCCGGGCCGGCCGTGCTCATCTCCTTCCTCGTCGCCGGCGTCGCCAGCGCGGCCGCCGCGCTCTCCTACGCCGAGTTCGCGGGGATGATCCCCAAGGCCGGCTCCGCCTACACCTACGGCTACGCGGCCCTCGGCGAGGTGGTGGGCTGGTTCATCGGCTGGGACCTGCTGCTCGAGTACACGGCCATCGTCGCCGTCGTCGCGATCGGCATCTCCGGGTACTTCGGCTTCCTCGTGGGCCAGCTCGGCGTCGACCTGCCCGCATGGATGCTCGGCGCGCCCGGCACCGGCCCCGGGCACGTGGTCGACGTCTTCGCCATCATCCTGTGCCTGCTCACGGCCTGGATCCTCACCCGCGGCATCCAGAGCACCGGCCGGTTCGAGCTGCTGATCGTGGCCCTGAAGGTGCTGCTCGTCGTGGTCATCGTGGTCCTCGGCGTGTTCCACATCAACAGCGCCAACTACCACCCCTACTTCCCCTTCGGCTTCGGCGGGGTGATGACCGGCGCGGCCACGGTGTTCTTCGCCGTCTTCGGCTACGACGCCATGAGCACCGCCGCCGAGGAGTCCCGCGACGCCACCCGGCACATGCCCAAGGCCATCATCTACTCGCTCGCGATCGCCATGGTGCTCTACATCCTCGCGACCCTCGTGCTCACCGGCATGCAGAACTACACCCAGATCGACCCGAAGTCCGGCTTCGCGAGCGCGTTCGCCGCCGTGGGGCTCCCCGGGGTCGCGGACGTGATCGCCGTGGGCGCGATCGTCTCGATCCTGACGGTGATGCTCACGTTCATGCTCGGCGTCACGCGCGTGTGGTTCTCCATGAGCCGCGACGGCCTGCTGCCGAAGTGGTTCGCCCGGACCGACCCCAAGCGGCACGTCCCCACCCGCGTCACGTGGATCGTCGGCGTCGGCTCGGCCATCCTGGCCGGCGTCCTGCCCATCAACACCGTGGCCGAGCTGACCAACATCGGCATCCTCTCGGCCTTCGTGGTGGTGTGCCTGGCCGTGATCGTGCTGCGCTACCGCAGCCCCGAGATCCCCCGCTCCTTCCGCACCCCGTGGATGCCCGTGGTGCCGGCGATCGGCGTCCTGTTCTCGCTCTGGCTCATCATCTCCCTGCCGTGGGAGACCTGGGTGCGGTTCGCGGTGTGGCTCGTGGTGGGGCTGGCGATCTACTTCAGCTACTCCCGCAGGCACTCGCTGCTCAACCCGGACAGCCCGCGCCACGCCCAGGCGGGCGCCCCCGGCGGGCGGTGAGGCTCCGCGCACGACGCCGGGTGGCCGGCGTCGTGCGCGGGGCGCCTCCCCTAGCCGCGCACCTTCTCGAGGAAGAGCCCGGCCCGCGTGCCCAGGCCCTCGATCCGCCTGGCCACGACGAGCGCGGGGTCCGGGTTGATGGGGTCCGCCGGCGGCTGGACGCGCACGTTGGCGCTGCACTGGAAGTCGGCGCAGATGAGCGTGCCGACGGTGTTGCCGTTGCGGCCCGATGCCCCGGCGCGGCGGGCCACCCACAGGAGCACGTCGTTGGGCGTGTCCACGGCGCGGCACAGGTCGCACAGCACGGCGCGGTTCTTCCGCGCCCCGCCCTCGGGCGCACGGAGCAGGGCGGAGACGATCCGGCCGTCCGGCTGCGGCACCACGAGGTAGCCGCGCAGGGGCATCTTCGGATCGCGCCAGCCCAGGACGTCGAGGGCGTCCCAGTCGAGCTCGTCGAAGTCCTTCGGCGGGGTGAGCCGGGCGGCCTCGGACCGGCTGGCGTTGATGAAGGAGGAACGGATCTGGTTCAGGGTGGTCTTCTGCATGGCAGCACTCGCTTTGCGGCATCGCTTCGGGCCCGCGCCCATCCGGCGCGGGGCATGACGTGGCGGTGTCTGCCCCTGGCGGGGCCTGCAGGTGCCCTGGGACGGCGATCGGCACGCAGCGGCGCCGGGCACCGCGGAGGGGCTCAGGGTTCGGGAAGCCTGGTCAGGCAGCGGGGGCAGACGGGCGCAGGGGTGCGCAGCAGGCCGTCACGGCCACCCCGCTCACTGCAGCGATCACGTCTGCTCCCCCTCATGGCGCCGCCCGGCGCGTCCTCGATGCCCTGGTCTGCTGCCGAGGGCGTGGTCCTGCCGGGAATCCGGCTGGGCCCGATCCTCCCAGATCGTCCAGGATCCGTCCAGCCGGCGGCGTCGGGATCACGCCGGAGAGGCCGCGCCCTTCGCTCCCGCCTTCGCCGCGGCCTTCTGCGCGCGCTTGAACTCACGGACCTTGGCCAGCGACTCGGCAGAGACGATGTCCGCGACGCTGCGGTGCGAGCCGTCCTCGCCGTAGGGGGCGGAGGCCTCGCGCCAGCCCGCGCCGGCGTAGCCGTACTGCTTGCCGAGCAGCGCGAGGAAGATCTTGGCCTTCTGCTCGCCGAACCCCGGGAGCTTCTTCAGGCGCCGGAGCACCTCGGCGCCGTCCGGGTCGCCCTGGGTCCACAGGGCCGCGGCGTCGCCGCCCCACTCGTCCTCGACCGCGGCGCACAGCGCCTGCACGCGGGCGGCCATGGAGCCGGGGAAGCGGTGCACCGCGGGCGGCTCCTTGAACATCTGGGCGAACTCGTCCGGGTTCGTGTGCGCGAGGGCGGCGGCGTCCAGCGTCCCCGCCCGCCGGGCGATCTTCAGTGGGCCCGCGAACGCGGTCTCCATCGGCACCTGCTGGTCCAGGAGCATGCCGATGAGCAGGGCGAGCGGGTCCTCGGTGAGCAGGCGGTCGGCGTCGGCGTCGCCGGTGATGTTCAGCGTCATGGCGCCAGTCTCCCACCGGGCCAAGCCCGGGTCGACCGGGCCAAGCCCGGGTCGACCGGGCGGCGCCAGCCCGCCGTCGGGCGCCAACGGCGGAACCGGAGTCGAAATGGTGGGCTGAGCACGGTGCCGGCGGCGCGGACCGTGCTCAACCCACCATTTAAGGGGACGGGGGGCGACAGCGCACGGCCTACGCCCGGGCCGGGGCGTCCTCCCCGATCATCCGTGCGGCCTCGAGCAGGACGCCGGCGGCGACCTCGAGGCCCTCGATCCGGCCGAGGGAGACGTCCTCGTGCTCGATGTTGACCATCATGTCCGGGTCCACGTCGCGCAGGGCGGACAGGAACTCGGCCCAGTAGGCGGCGTCGTGCCCGCGGCCGAGGGCCACGAAGTCCCACGCGGAGTCCTTGGGCCACTCGTTGGCCCACTCGTCGCCGCCGAGGTTGGTCCGCGGCTCGTCCGGAGAGAGCCGGCGGAAGCGGTTGTCGAGGACCCCGTAGAGCCTCGCGTTCTCGGGATTGACGCGCACGTCCTTCGCCGCGGCGTGGACCACGAGGGAGCCGAGCTCGCGGACCACCGCGACCGGGTCCATCTGCTGCCAGAACAGGTGCGAGGCGTCCAGTTCCACGCCCACGTGGGTGGCGCCCGTGAGCTCCACCAGCCGGTACACGTCTGCGGTGTTGAAGACGATGTTCTGCGGGTGCAGCTCGAGGGCCACCTTGACGCCGTGGTCCGCGGCGAGCCGGTCGGTCTCGCGCCAGAAGTCGGCGGCAATGCCCCACTGGTAGTCGAGGACGTCCAGGGCGGCGGAGTTCCACGCGTTGACGATCCAGTTCGTCACGGTCGCGCCGGGCTCTCCCCCGGGCAGGCCGGACATGGTCACCACGCGGTGCTGGCCGAGGCGCTCGGCGAGGCGGATGGAGCGGCGGATGTCCTCCGCGTGCTTCCGGCCGATCTCGGGCTTGGGGTGCAGCGGGTTGCCGTTGCAGTTCAGGCCCGCGATCCCCACGCCCGTGCCCTCGAAGAGGCCGAGGTAGTCGTCCCGGGCCGTGTCGCTCTCGAGGATCTGGTCGAAGGTGGGCACGTGCACGGCGGGCAGGAAGCCGCCGGTGTTGATCTCGATGCCCGTCAGGCCGAGGCCGGCAATGACCTCGAGCGCCTCGGGCAGGGAGCGGTCGTGCAGGATCGCGTTGTAGACGCCGAGCTTCATGGTTCTCTCCTAGCGTTTCGGTCGGCTCAGCGCACGACGGCGAGCGCGGGCTTCTCGGCGGACGGGACCTCGACGCGGCGGCCGGCATCCGCGGCGGAGGCAGCGACGGCGCCGAGGATCTCCATGTTGCGCACGCCCTCGTCGAACGTCGCGCAGCGCGGGAGGGACTCGGCCACCGGCAGGCCCGCGACCTCCTCGAGGAATGCCCGGGCCTGGTAGCCGAAGGCGTCGTTCTGGCCGAAGCCGACGCCCGGGGCGTCCATGGCGAGGCCGCCGGCGATGTAGGGGTGGTCGGGGCCGAGGATCACCTGGCGGTAGCCGTTCTGGGCGTAGGGGCCCTCGTTGAGGAAGAGGCCGATCTCGGCGGGGCGGCGCTGGTCGAAGGAGGCCGCGCCGTTCTCGCAGAAGACCTCGAACGTGAGCGAGTTGGGGTGCCCCGCGGCGACGCGCGAGACGGACAGCGAGCCGATGCAGGAGGCGAACTCGGCCGAGAAGGAGGCGACGTCGTCGTTCTCCACCGGCTCGAACGTCTCCGAGACGGCCGCGTGGTCGTGGCCCAAGACGGCCCCGAGCGGGAGCGGGCGCTGGGTGATGGCGGTCGAGAGCTCGCCGCCGGAGACCGACCGGATGTCCCCGCAGAGGAACTCGCCCACGTAGGCGAGGTGGCTGCCGATGTCGGCGAGCGCGCCCGAGCCGGGGCCGCCCTTGTAGCGCCAGCTCATGGGTGCCTGCGGGCTGCAGCCGTAGTCGGTCCAGTAGCGGCCCGAGAAGTGCAGCGGACGCCCGAGCGTGCCGTCCGCGATGAGCTCACGGATGGCGGCGATGCCGGGCGTGCGGCGGAACGTGAAGCCGATGCGGCCAAGGACGCCGCGCTCCTCGGCGGCGGCCGCGGCGTGGGCCATCGCGCGGGCGTCCTCGAGGGAGTCGGAGAGCGGCTTCTCGCACAGGACGTGCTTGCCGGCGGCGAGGAGCCCTTCGACGACCTCCCGGTGGAGGGAGTTGGCGATGACCACCGAGACGACGTCGATGTCGTCCGCCTCGGCAATGGCCTGCCACGAGGAGTCGTGCCGGGCGTAGCCGAAGCGCGTCGCGGCCGCCTGCCCGAACTCGGCGTTGACGTCGCCGATCGAGACGAGCCGGATCTCCGGGAGCGTGGGCCGGTAGAGGGTGCTCGCGGCGCGGTAGGCGGCAGCGTGGGCCTTGCCGGCCATGCCTGCGCCGATGACGGCGACGCCGAGGGGCTTGCTCATGGTTCTCTCCTTCGAGGGGTCCGGCGGGGCCGGGCAGGGTAAGTTTTGGAGCGCTCCAAATCACAGTACGGAAGCACACTTTGTCCTGTCAATAGCCCCCTCGGACCGCTCCGCGGATGCCATGATGGTCCCGTGCCCACTGACGCGACGCCCCGCCCCACGATCTACGACGTGGCCCAGCGCGCCGGCGTCTCCAAGTCGCTCGTCTCGCTCGTCCTGCGCGATGCCCCCCATGTGAGCGAAGCCCGGCGCGACGCGGTCCTCGCGGCCATCGACGAGCTCGGCTACCGCCCCTCCCGCGCCGCGAGCGCGCTCGCGAGCCAGCGCACCCGCACCGTCGGCGTCCTCATCGACGACTTCCACAACCCCTGGTTCGTCGAGCTGCTCGCCGGACTCCGCTCTGTCCTGGATCCGGCCGGCTACACGGCCAGCGTCGCGGACCTGGCCCTCGAGACGGCCTCGGGCCGCAAGCCCGTGGACGGCTTCCTCGCCCAGCACGTCGACGCGATCGTGATCGCCGCGGACCTCGCCCCCGGGACGCTCGAGCGCGTCGGCGTCCCGATCGTCGTCGCGGGCACCCGCGAGCTCGGCGCGCGCGACGCCGGGCAGGCAGTCGATGTGGTCGCCGGCGACGACGAGCTCGGGGGGCGGCTGGCGACCGAGCACCTGCTCCGCCTGGGCCACACGCGGGTGGCCCACCTTGCCGGCCACAGCGGCCCCGGCGACGCCCGGCGGCGCGGGTACGAGGCGGCGATGCTGGCCGCGGGGCTCGAGCCGATCACCACGGGCGGGGGCGCGACCACGGAGGCGGCCGGCTACTCCGCGGCCTGGGCGCTCCTGGACGCGCACCCCGGCGTGACCGGAATCGTGGCCGCGAACGACGTCATGGCCGTCGGCGCCCTGGCCGCGCTGCGCGAGCGGGGGCTTTCGGTGCCCGCGGACGTCTCGGTGGTGGGCCACGACGACTCGCCGCTGGCCGCCTACCGGTACCTCGCGCTGACGAGCGTGGACGGCCACTCCGCGGACGTGGGCGCCGCGACGGCACGGGCGCTGCTGCGCCGCCTCGACTCCCCCGATGCGCCGGCGCACCGCGAGCTCCTCGCCCTCGACCTCGTGGTCCGCGGCTCCACGGCCCCGCCTCCCACCTGACCGCCCATCTGAAAGTCACCTCCTGAAGGTCACCTCCTGCGGGTCACCTCCTGGGAAGTGGGCAGATCGACACAACCCAGGTCGCGATCGGCCGCTTCCGGGCCGGTTTCCGCCGTGAGTTGTGTCGAGATGCCCAGCTGGACCATCTGCACCCGACCTCGTGGTCCGCGGCTCCACGGTGCCCCCTCCCGCCTGGCCGGCCATCTGAAGAAAGTCACCTCCTGAAGGTCACCTCCTGCGGGTCACTTCCTGTGGGTTTCGCCCTGGGACCGAAGCCTAGACTTTGTCCTGTCAACCTTCGGAACAACCCCGTCGGATCACACCCGCACCCTGTCCCGGCCGGAGGCGCGGTGCTACGATCAGAAGAAGGTTTTGTCCTATCAACCAAACATTCGGCCCGGGCCTGCGCCCCGCCGGACCCAAGGAGGGGTCATGGCAGCCACCCTCAACATCCCGATCGACCGGTCCTCCCCCGTGCCGCTGTACCACCAGGTGGTCCAGGGCATCGAGGCCATGATCCGGGGCGGCCAGCTCGAGCCGGGCTCGAAGCTCGAGAACGAGATCGAGCTCGCGGCACAGCTCAACCTGTCCCGGCCCACCATGCGCAAGGCGATGGACGAGCTCGTCCGCGCGGGCCTCCTCGTGCGCAAGCGCGGCGTCGGCACGCAGGTCGTGGCCAGCCAGGTGCGCCGCCACCTCGAGCTCTCGAGCCTCTTCGACGATCTGGCCCGCGGCGGCAAGCGCCCCAGCACCCGCGTGCTGAACTTCAGCCACGGCCCCGCGGACGCCGACGTCGCGGAGACGCTGCAGCTGCCGGCCGGCGTGGGCGTGTACCACTTCACGCGCCTGCGCTCGGTCGAGGGCAAGCCGCTCGCGCTCATGGAGAACTGGGTCCGGGACGACGTCGCGGAGCTGACCGAGGTGGGCCTGCGCGAGCACGGCATGTACCAGATCCTGCGGGACGGGGGCGTGAACTTCCGCCTCGCCAACCAGCGCATCGGCGCCGCCGTCGCGGACGAGTACCAGGCTGGCCTGCTCGAGGTGGCTCCCGGCTCCGCGCTCGTCACCATGGAGCGCACCGCGGTGGACGACACGGGCCGCAGCGTCGAGACCGGCCGGCACGTGTACCGGGCCGACTCCTACAGCTTCGAGATGACCCTGGTCCAGCGCTGACGCGCGGCCGGCACGACGGAAGGAACATGCATGGCAGAGTGGGTCTACCCCCTCGGCAGCGCCGCGGACGGCGCGTGGCAGGTCTCGCTGGGCGAGGCGGACGGCTCCCCGGACGTCCCCGGCTGGGCGCACACCGGCATCAAGGTCGCTGAGCTGGCCGGCGGCGCCTCGGTCTCCCTGCCGGCGGCCGGCGTCGAACGGATCGTCGTCCCGCTCTCGGGCGCCTTCGAGGTGACGGTCGACGGCGAGCCCCACCTCCTCCGCGGCCGCGCCTCGGTCTTCGCGGGCCCGAGCGACGTGCTCTACACGGGGATCGGGAAGGCCGTCACCATCACGACGGCCGACGGCGGCAGGGTCGCCGTCGCGCTCGCCCCCGCCAAGGCGGACTACCCCACCCGGCTGATCCGCGCCGAGGAGACCCCGGTGGAGCTGCGCGGCGCGGGGAACTGCTCGCGCCAGGTGCACAACTTCGGCACCCCGGCGGCCCTCGAGGCGGACCGGTTCATCGTCTGCGAGGTCATCACCCCCGCCGGCAACTGGTCCTCCTACCCTCCGCACAAGCACGATGAGGAGAAGGACGGCGAGACCTCGCTCGAGGAGATCTACTACTTCGAGACGCGCCTCGCACCCGGCTCCCCCACCGCCGGCCACGATGGCGCCGGCGAGGACCCAGTGGGATACGCCCGCGTGTACGCCTCGGACGAGCGCCCCATCGACGTCCAGGCCGAGGTGCGCACAGGCGACGTCGTCCTCGTCCCCTACGGCTGGCACGGACCGGCGATGGCGGCGCCCGGGTACGACCTGTACTACCTCAACGTGATGGCAGGCCCGGGCCGCGTCCGCGACTGGCTCATCAGCGACGACCCGCACCACGGCTGGGTGCGCTCGACCTGGGAGGGCCAGCAGGTGGACCCGCGTCTGCCGTTCACCGCGTAGGCCGCCGGCCGCTGAAGCCCCGGCCGCCCCGCACCGGCGCGAGAGTCTGGCGCCCCGGCCGAACGCGCACGTAGGGTGGCTCACACGCGGCTGGTTCAGCCGGACACCGTCGAAGGAGACCTGCCGTGGGGATTTTCGCGAGCGCTGAAGAGTCCTCCCAGGACCACGTCCTGATGGCGCTCCGGGACGACCCGGCACTGGACCGGTCAGCGCCGTCGTGGGCCGACTTCGAGCGCCGGCTCGACGAGCACCTGCCGACGCTCGCCGTCCTGTTCCGCTCGCTCTACGGAGGGCGCGAGGACTGCGCCGAACAGCTCGCGCTGCTCGTGCGGGAGTCGGCCCAGGCCTGGCAGGACCGCCCGGCAGACCTCAAGGCGCTCGACGCCGCGCGGGAGGCCGAGCCGGCCTGGTTCCAGTCCCGGAGGATGCTCGGCGGGGTCTGCTACGTCGACCGGTACGCCGAGGACCTCGAGGGCGTCCGGGCCCGGATCCCCTACTTCACGGAGCTCGGCCTGACCTACCTGCACCTCATGCCGCTGTTCCAGGCCCCCGAGCCGAACTCGGACGGGGGCTACGCCGTCTCGAGCTACCGCGAGGTCAAGCCGGCGCTGGGCACGATGGAGCAGCTGCGCGGGCTGGCCGCCCAGCTGCGCGCGCACGGCATCAGCCTCGTGGTCGACTTCATCTTCAACCACACCTCGGACGAGCACGAGTGGGCCCGGCAGGCGGCGGCCGGCAGCCCGGAGTTCGAGGACTACTACTGGATCTTCCCCGACCGGACCATGCCGGACGCGTTCGAGCGGAACGTCCGGGAGATCTTCCCGGACGACCACCCCGGCTCGTTCATCCAGCTGCCCGACGGCCGCTGGGTGTGGACCACGTTCCACACCTTCCAGTGGGACCTGAACTACTCCAACCCCGCCGTCTTCCGCGCCATGGCCCGCGAGATGCTCTTCTTGGCCAACCAGGGCATCGAAATCCTGCGCATGGACGCCGTCGCCTTCATCTGGAAGCAGCTCGGCACATCCTGCGAGAACCTCCCCGAGGCGCACACCCTGCTGAGGGCGTTCAACGCCGTGTGCCGGATCGCGGCCCCGTCCCTGCTATTCAAGTCGGAGGCGATCGTCCACCCCGACGACGTCGTCAAGTACATTGACCCCACGGAATGCCAGATCTCCTACAACCCGCTCCAGATGGCCCTCCTCTGGGATGCCCTCGCGACGCGGGACGTCTCGCTCCTGGCCCAGGCGCTGCACCGGCGGCACAATCTGCCCGAGGGGACAGCGTGGGTGAACTACGTGCGCAGCCACGACGACATCGGCTGGACGTTCGCCGACGAGGACGCGGCCGAGCTGGGCATCAGCGGCTTCGACCACCGCCGGTTCCTCAACGCCTTCTACGTCAACCGCTTCCCGGGCAGCTTCGCGCGGGGCGTGCCCTTCCAGGACAACCCCAAGACCGGCGACTGCAGGATCTCGGGCACGACAGCGTCGCTGTGCGGCCTCGAGGACGGCTCGGCGGAGGCGGTCCGCCGGGTCCTCCTTGCCCATTCGGTGCCGTTCAGCACGGGCGGCATCCCGCTCATCTTCCTGGGCGACGAGGTCGGCCAGCTCAACGACTACGGCTACGCCGACGAGCCCGGCCACGGGGCAGACAGCCGCTGGGTCCACCGGCCCCACTACCCCGCCGAGGCGTACGGGCAGCGGCACGATCCGTCCACCCCCGCCGGCGCCATCTTCGCGGGGCTCGAGCACATGCGCCGGATCAGGGCCGACACCCCGGAGTTCGAGGGCACGCGGCTGATCGACTTCGGCACCGACAATCCGTCGGTCCTCGGCTACCAGCGCCCCGGCGAGGGCACCGCCGTCCTCGCCCTGGCGAACTTCAGCGACCGGGCCCAGTGCGTGTCCGCCCGCACGTTGTCCGGCTTCGAGCCCGAGGGCACCGACCTTGCCACCGGCGCCGCCGTCCACCTCGCCGCGGGCCTGACGATCCCGCCTCAGGAGTACTTCTGGCTCCGGGTCCGCCCGCTCGGCTGATCACGACGGGCGACGGCGGGCGCCCGGCTCGCCTGGGCCAGGCACCAGCCGTCGTGCGTCGCCCGAGCAGCCGACCGTCAGCGCGCCGCACGGGCCGCGTACTCCTGCATCGTGCGGGACGGGTCCGTGGGGAGGTAGCCGTACGGGCCGAGCTCGATCCAGCGGTAGCCGGTCTCGGCGACCTCGGCGACCTCGGCGAGGAAGGCTACGAGGCAGACGGGCTCGCGCTCGACGAGGTGCCCGACGACATGCCCGAGGTCTCCGAGCTGCTCGGCGAGCTCGAGGAGCTCGGGCTGCTGGACTCGGTGGTGCCGGACGTCGACGACGACGAACTGGTCATGCCCGAAGTCGGGCTCGCGGTGGAGGACCCGGTGGCCTTGTGCAGCACGTCGTTCACGAGGCCCTCGAGCTCATGCTGGTCGGTGTCGCCGAGGTTGCCGCCGCTCTTGGTGGCGACGACGAGCAGCCTGCCCTGGGCGCCGGAAACCTGCATGAGCATGTCCGAGCTGTTGTCGCCGCGGGTGCTGACCGTGCCGAAGGTCTCGGCGGCATCCGTCGTGGCCTGGAGCTGCTTGCTCGCGACCGTGACCTTCTGGCCCAGCGCGGACACCGTGAACTTGGCGCAGGTGCCCATCTTGCCCTCGATGTCCTTCAGGACCTTCTGCGCGTCGGGGCCCTGCGAACCGGACTGGGCCGAGACCGTCCGCGGCTTCTGGCTGTCGGAGATGGCCACCGCAACGGAGCCGCTGTCCACGCTGTTGACCAGGCCGGCCGTCGCAATCGACTTGCAGTCGCTGGGATCCACGGTCGCGGTGCTGAGCAGCACCTTCCCGAGGTCCTTGCCCGTGGTGACCTGGTCCTTCGAGTAGGGCTTGAGGTCGTTCCCGTCCGAGTCCTTCAGCCCGGAGACCAGGGCCTGAAGGTCCGAGTCGCTGTAGACCTTCGCGCTCGGGCTCGCCGAGGGGCTCGCGCTCCCGCTTGGGCTGGCGGACGTGCCGCCCCCGCCCGAGCAGGCAGCCAGCGCCAGCGCTGCCACTCCCGCGAATCCCGCGCCCAGGGCCTTCTTCGTCATGCCGTTCATGGTCATCCTCCGCTCGTTCCGTTCCCCTGGCAGCGCCGTTACCCGATACCGAGCCTCCCCCAAACCACGGCGGTGACTGCAGAAGGGCCAGGCCCGGGACGGTGCCCGGGCCTGGCCCTTCTGCTCGTTGGGAGTGCCCTACGCGTGCGCGCGGGCCGGCTCCCCGGCACGCGCCGCGCGGGCACGCCCGGAACGCTCGGCCATCTGGGCGAGCTGGTAGCGGGAGACCTCGGCTGCGTTCTCGTTCTCGGCGAAGACGCTCGAGACCATGACGGTGTCCTCGCGGTCCAGGAAGCCGATCTCGGCCAGGCCGCCGAAGAACTCGTCCCAGTTGACGTCGCCGTCGCCGATCCTGAGGTGCTGGTGCACGCGCACGTCGTTGCCCGGCGGGTTCGTGATGTACCGCAGGCCGTGGGAGGCGTGGTGGTCCATGGTGTCGGAGACGTGCACTACCCGGATCCGCTCTCCCGCGGCGCGCATGATCTGCAGCGGCTCGTCCTTCATGTGGAAGGTGTGCGAGGCGACGTAGACCATGCCGACGTTCGGGGAGTTGAGGCCCCGGATCACACGCAGCGCGGCCAGGCCCTCCTCGACGAAGTCGTCCGGGTGCGGATCGATCGCCACGTGGACGCCCTCGCGCTCGAAGACCGGCAGGAGCTCCTCCATGGACTTGTAGAAGCAGGCCTCGGACTCCTCCGGCTTCTCGGGGCGCCCGGAGAACTCGGTGTTCATCTGGGTGCAGCCGAGGTCCGCCGTGATCCGGATGGCGCGCTTCCAGTACCGCACGGCGGCCTCGCGCAGCGTCTCGTCCGGCCCGGACCAGCGCAGGACCGGCAGGACGGAGGCCACCTGCACGCCGGCGTCTGCGCAGGCCTTGCGGAACTCGCGCACGAGTTCGTCGTCGGCCTTCGGATGCGTGAAGAAGGGGATGAAGTCCCGGTGGGGCGTCATCTGGAGGTACTCGTACCCGAGCTCGGCCGCAAGGGCCGGGAACTCGAGCAGCGAGTGCGTCGCGTGGAACGGCGTGGGGTCGAGGGCGAGCTTCACTGCGCGGCCCTCGGCGCGCCGCCCGCGTACAGCGCCGGCTTCTCGTTGAGGACGACGGCGACCCGCTCGCCGCTCTTCTGCGCCTCGACTCCCGCCTCGCAGCAGGCAGCGGTCGCGTAGCCGTCCCACGCCGACGGGCCGCCGATCTCGCCGCGGAGCGCCGCGTCGACCCAGGACTGGACCTCGACGTCATAGGCCGTGCCGAAGCGCTCGATGAAGCTCGGCGTGACCTGCCCGCCCCACCGGCCGGCGCGGCGGACGTACGGTCCGGCGTCGGCGCCGATGTCCACGATGCCGTCCTCGAAGGCGGCCTGCGTGGCCACCTCGTAGCCGAACTGGGCGTTGACGAAGATCTCGACGTCGACCAGGACGCCGGAGGCGGTGTCGATCAGGACGTGCTGCGGGTCGTGCTGGCCCGAGGGCGCCTTCGACGTGGCCTTGCCCAGGCGCACCTGCACCGAGGTGATCTCCTCGCCGGTGAGGTACCGGATCACGTCGAACTCGTGCACCACGGAGTCGTTGATGAGCATCTCGTTGGTGAAGCCCGGAGGGGTGTCGGGGTTGCGGTGCCTGCAGTGGAGCATGAGCAGTTCGCCGAGCTCCCCCGAGCGGACCATGCCGCCGAGTGCCGCGTACTCGGCGTCGAAGCGGCGCATGAAGCCGACCTGGATGCGCTGGCGGCCCAGCTTCTGCTCGGCCTCGACGATCTTCCAGGCGGACGCGGCGTCCGGGGTCAGCGGCTTCTCGCACAGGATGGGGATGTCCCGCTCGAGCGCCTCGAGGAGGGCGGCCTCGTGGAGGAAGCCGGGGGTGGCAATGAGGACGGCGTTGACGTCGCCGGACTCGTAGGCCTCGGCGGCGGTGGCATAGGCCTTCGCCCCCGGGATCTCCGCGATCGCGGCCTGGGCCCGATCAAGGTCGATATCGACCACCGCGGCCACCTCGGCGCCGTGGATGCGCGTGTGGAGGCGGTGGATGTGGTCCGCGCCCATGCGGCCGGCGCCGATGACGGCGACGCGCAGGTTCTCAGCCATGGGATGTGCCTTTCTCATTCAGACTCGCGTGCGGGAACCGCACGAGAGGAGGTAGTTGCGGGTGCGCTTGGCGATCGGGAGCGGGACGTCGAACGCCACCGGGTACATGTCCTGCTCGACGATGCCGAAGATGGGGCGGTCGAGCGCCTCGACCGCCTCGATGACCTCGCGCAGGTCGGGCAGCCCCGACGGCGGCTCGGCCATGACGCCGGCGGTGTTGGCCGCCGCCCAGGTCATGTTCTCGGCGCGGACCCTTGCGAGGACGCCCGGGTCGATCTGCTTCAGGTGGAGGTAGCCGATGCGCTCGGGGTACTTGCGGATGAGGTCCACGCTGCTCGCGCCGCCGTACTCCGCGTGGCCCGTGTCCAGGCACAGGGAGAGCAGCCCGGGATCGGTGTTCTCGAGCAGCCTCTCGATGTCCGCCTGCCCCTGGACGTGGGAGTCCGCGTGGGAGTGGAACTGCTGCCTGAGGCCGAACTGCTCGGACAGGCGGCGCCCCAGCTCGTCGTGGCCCGTGAACAGGGAGTCCCACTGCTCGGGGGTGAGGACCTCGTTCTCGACCGCCTCGCCCGTGACGTCGTCGCGCCACATGGCCGGGATGACGACGATGTGCTCGCCGCCCATCGCCGCGGTGAGCTCGGCGACCTGACGGGCCGGCGCCCAGGCCTCCTCCCACTGGTCGCGTCCCCGGTGGAAGGCCGTGAACACCGTGCCGGCCGACACCTGGAGGTTGCGGGCCTTGAGCTCGTCCGCGAGGCGGGACGGATCGGTGGGGAGGTAGCCGTAGGGGCCCAGTTCGATCCAGCGGTAGCCGGCCTCGGCCACCTCGTCCAGGAAGCGCTCCCAGGGGGTCTGCTTTGGGTCGTCGGCGAACCAGACGCCCCAGGAATCCGGCGCGGTGCCGATGATGAGCGTGTTCTCAGTCATGTCTCTGCTCCGTGCGGGTGGGTCTAGTTGGAGGGGAAGTTGTAGGTGGCGCCGGAGGCGTGGGTGGGTTCGGGCCAGCGCTGGGTGATGACTTTGGCGCGGGTGTAGAAGGCGACGCCTTCTTCGCCGTAGATGTGCTTGTCGCCGAAGAGGGAGTTCTTCCAGCCGCCGAAGGAGTGGTAGGCGACCGGGACGGGGATGGGGACGTTGACCCCGATCATGCCCACGTGCACGCCGCGGTGGAACTTGCGGGCGTTGGAGCCGGAGGAGGTGAAGATCGCGGTGCCGTTGCCGTAGGGGTTGGCGTTGATCAGCTCGATGGCCTCCTCGACCGTCTCGACCCGGACCACGGACAGGACCGGGCCGAAGATCTCCTCGGTGTAGGCGTCCATGTCGGTGCCGACCTGGTCGATCACCGTGGGGCCGAACCAGTTCCCGCCCTCCTTGCCGGGGACGGTGAACTCCCGCCCGTCCACGACCAGGGCGGCGCCGGCGTCGGCCGCGGCGGTGACGATGGAGGCCATCCGGTCCCTGGAGGCGGCGGTGATGATCGGGCCCATCTCCGCGTCCGGCTCGGTGCCCTCGGCGACCTGGACGGCCTGGGCGCGGTCGGCGACCTTGCCCACGAGGGCGTCGGCGGCCTCGCCGACGGCGACGGCGACGGAGATGGCCATGCAGCGTTCCCCGGCGGAGCCGAACGCGGCGGCGGCGAGGTGGTCGGCGGCGTTGTCCATGTCCGCGTCGGGGAGGATGATCGCGTGGTTCTTCGCCCCGCCCAGGGCCTGGACGCGCTTGCCGTGCGCGGTCGCGGTCTCGTGGACGTACTTCGCGATCGGGGTCGAGCCGACGAAGGAGATCGCGTCGACGTCGGGGTGGGTCAGGAGCCCGTCGACGGTCTCCTTCCCGCCGTGCAGGACCTGGAAGACCCCGTCCGGCAGGCCGGCCTCGGTCCACAGCCGCGCCAGCAGCAGGGAGGCGGAGGGGTCCCGCTCGCTCGGCTTGAGGATGAAGGCGTTGCCGGTGGCGATCGCGACCGGGGCCATCCACAGCGGGACCATGACGGGGAAGTTGAACGGGGTGATGCCCGCGACGACGCCGACGGGCTGGCGGTAGGAGAAGACGTCGATGCCGGTGGAGGCCTGGTCGGAGTAGGCGCCCTTGAGCAGCTGCGGGATGCCGCAGGCGAACTCGATGACCTCCAGGCCGCGGCCGATCTCGCCCTTGGCGTCGGAGATCACCTTCCCGTGCTCGGCCGTGACCAGGGCCGCGAGGTCCTCCACGTGGGCGGCGACCAGCTCGCGGAACCTGAACAGGACCGCGGTCCGCCGGGACAGGGAGACCTCCCCCCAGGACTCGGCGGCCTTGCGGGCGTTCGCGACGGCGGCCTCCAGGTCGGCCGCGTCCGCCAGGCGCAGCTCGCCCGTCTGCTCGCCGGTGGCCGGGTTGAACACCGGCTGCGTCCGCTCGCCGACGCCGTTGGTCTCCTCGCCGTTGAGGAAGTGCGGAATGGTCTTGACAGTCATGACGGTGTACTCCTGATGTGACGTGAGCGGATGCCGGGGTCAGCCGATGAGGGGCCGCTGGCGGGACTTGTGGTCGACGTAGGTGGCGAAGGCCGCCTTGGTGGACTCGAGCTCGGAGGCGCCGGAGACGGGCACGTCCCACCAGGACTCGGAGCTGGGGGCGTCCACCAGCGGATCGGACTCGATGTGGATCACGATCGGGCCGCTGCCCTCGGGGGCCGCCTTGGCCTTGCCGATCGCGGCCTCGAGGTCGGCGATCGCGTTGGGCCCCGGCTCGATCCGGTACACGGTGACGCCGAGGCTCTCGGCGTTCGTGGCGAGGTCGATCGGGAGCTTCTCGCCGTCGTCGAACGTGTGGTGCTCGTGGTCCAGCGTGCGGTACTTGGTGCCGAAGCGCTGCGAACCGAGCTGCTCGGACAGCGCGCCGATGGAGGCGTAGCCGTGGTTCTGGATGAGCACGGTGATGAGCTTGATGCCCTCCGCTACGGCGGTGACGAGCTCGGTGTGCATCATGAGGTAGGAGCCGTCGCCGACCATGACGACGACGTCCCGGTTCTCCTCCCCGCCGTCCGCACTGGGGCGTGCCGCGGCGTCGAGGGCAGCGCGCTTGACGCCGAGGCCGCCGGGGATCTCGTAGCCCATGCAGGAGTACGCGTACTCGACGTGGTAGCCGAACGGGTCGCGGATGCGCCACATCTTGTGCAGGTCGCCCGGGAGGGAGCCCGCGGCGCAGATCACGACGTCGCGCGGGTCCATCGCGCGGTTGACCGCGCCGATGATCGCGTTCTGGGACACCAGGGGCTGGTGGTCCTCGGCGAACGCGGCGTCCACCGTGTCGTCCCAGCGGGCCTTCTCGTCGGCGACCACGCGCTCGAGCTCGCCTCCGACGCGGTAGCCGCCGAGCGCCGTCGTGAGCGCGGCGAGCGCCTTGCGGGCGTCGGCGACGATCGGCAGCGAGGTGCCGTGCTTGTAGGCGTCGATCGGGGCGACGTTGATGTTCACGAACGTCACGCCGGGGGCCTGGAACGCGGTGCGGGAGGCGGTGGTGAAGTCCTCGTAGCGGGTGCCGATGCCGATGACGAGGTCGGCGTCCCGCACGAGGGCATTGGCCGCCGTCGTGCCGGTGGAGCCGACCGCGCCGAGGGCCTGCGGGTGGTCCCACGCGAGGGAGCCGACGCCGGCCTGGGTCCACCCGACCGGGATGCCGGTGGCCTCGGCGAACGCGCGCAGCTGCTCGGTGGCGAACGCGTACAGCACGCCGCCGCCGGCGATGATGACCGGGCGCTCGGCGGCGCGGATGCGGCGGGCGGCCTCGGCGACGTCCTCCGCCTCGGGCTCGGGGCGTCGGATGCGCCACTCGCGCTCGGCGAGGAACTCCTCGGGGACGTCGAAGACCTCTGCCTGGACGTCCTGCGGCAGGGCGATGGTCACGGCGCCGGTCTCGGCCGGATCGGTGAGCACACGCAGGCCGTGCAGGAGGGCCGAGAAGAGCTGCTCGGGCCGGTTCACGCGGTCGAAGTACCTCGAGAGCGGCCGGAACGCGTCGTTGACGGTGATGTCGTAGCCGTGCGGCTGCTCGAGCTGCTGCAGGACCGGGTCCGCGGCGCGGGTCGCGAACGTGTCCGAGGGCAGGAGCAGGGCCGGCAGGCGGTTCGCCGTGGCGAGGGCCGCGCCGGTGAGCAGATTCGACGAGCCCGGGCCGATCGAGGTCGAGACCGCGAAGGTCTGGCGGCGGCGGGTGTGGCGGGCGTAGCCGACGGCCTGGTGGGCCTGGGCCTGCTCGTTGCGGCCTTGGTAGTACGGCATCAGGGCCGGGTCGGCGACCTGCCACTGCTTGAGGGCCTGTCCCACGCCGGCCACGTTGCCGTGCCCGAAGATGCCGAACATGCCGGGGATGAGCCGGCCGCGGTAGGCCCCGCCGCCCGGGCCGCCGACGGAGTCGACCGTGTACTGGCGGCCGAGGAACTCGACGACCGCCTGGGCGACGGTCATCCTGCGGGTGGTGCTCACTGGGAAGCCTCCTTCGGCTTGATCTCGTCGGTGTGCAGCAGCGAGGCCGCGGCTGCGACGGCTCCGGCCACGTCGCCATCGGCCGGGTACAGCAGGGTCCGGCCCACGGTCAGGCCCTGGACGCCGGGGAGGGCCAGCGCCGCGCCCCAGGAGGCGAAGACCTCGTCCTGGTGCCCGGTCGGGTCGCCGCCGAGGAGGACAGTGGGCATGGTGGTCGCGGCCATGACGCGCTCCATCTCCGCCACGACGGGCAGCTTCATCCACGTGTAGGCGCTCGTGGAACCGAGGCCCTCCGCGATGGCGACCGACTTGATGACGGACTCCGGGGAGAGGTCGTTGACGACCTTTCCATCCACCCAGCCCGAGAGGAAGGGCTCGACCATCGCGATGAGGCCGTGGGCGGCCAGCGCGTCGATCGCCTTCGCCGTGTTCTCGAGGATGGAGGCCGTGGCCGGGTCGCCGAGCGCGATGCGGGTCAGCATCTTGCCGCCGTCCGCGCCGAGGGCCTCGAGGGCCTCGGCGGTGTGGCCGGTGAAGCGGTCGTCAAGCTCGTTGACGAACCCTGCCAGGCCGCCGCGGTTCATCGACCCGAAGAGGAGCTTGCCCTCGAGCGCGCCCAGGAGCAGGAGGTCGTCCATGATGTCCGGGCTGGCCAGCACGCCGTCCACGGCCGGGTTGGCCAGGGCGATCTGGAGCCGGTCGAGCAGCTCCCGCCGGTCCGCCATCGCCTCGCGGCGGCCCTGCGCGGCGAGGGCCCCGCGGGCCGGGTGGTCCGCCGCGACGATGAAGTTCTGCTTGCCGAGCACGGGCCCGGGGTGGCGGCGGCGCGCCTTGGCGGCGCGGGCGATCGCCTGGGGATCCTCGAGCCGGATCTTGGTCAGGTGCTCGTAGCGGCGGGGATCGTCGTCGTGCGCGTCCCGCAGCGTTGCCGCTCCGGCGGCGTTCGTCTCGGTCGCGGCGCTCACCGGGCCACCGCCTCGGGGACGAGCCGGCCGCGTTCGGCCAGCAGCGAGGTGACCTCGGCCGGCGTCGGCATCGCGTCGGCGCACGAGAGCCGTGAGGCGACGATCGCGCCGGCGGCGTTGGCGTAGTCGAGGACCTGGGCCAGCGGCCAGCCGGCCAGCAGGCCGTGGCAGAACGCCCCGCCGAACGAGTCGCCGGCGCCGAGGCCGTTGAGCGTCTCGACGGGGACGGGGGCGGAGACCACGCGCTCGGAACGCGTCTTGGCCATGACGCCCTCGGGGCCGAGCTTGACCACGGCGATCTCGACGCCCGCGGCGATGAGGCGGTCCGCCTGCTCGTCCGGGGTGCCGTGGCCCACGGCGACCGCGCACTCCTCCTCGTTGCCGATCGCGACCGTCACGTGCGGCAGGACCCTGGCGACCTGCTCGCGGGCGGCGTCCTCGGAATCCCAGAACATGGGGCGGTAGTCGAGGTCGAGGACGGTGAACTGGCCCTCGGCGAGCCCGGTGCGGGGGCGGGCCTCGTGGGCGGCGATGTGCGCGGAGCGGCTGGGCTCCTGGCACAGGCCCGTCACGGTGGACCAGAAGATCCTCGCGTCCCTGATCGCCTCGAGGTCGAGTTCCTCGGCCCGGATCTGCAGGTCCGGGGCCGTGGGGAAGCGGCCGTAGAAGTAGAGCGGGAACTCGTGCGTGGCCGGCATGATCGCGCAGAACGTCGCCGGGGTCTGCAGGCCGGCGACAGGGGTCACGAACCGGTCGTCCACGCCGAACTTCGCCAGCTCGCGGTGGAGGTACTCGCCGAACGGGTCATCGCCGGTGCGGGTCACCACGGCGGTGGCGCGGCCGTGGCGCGCGGCGGCGACGGCGACGTTCGACGGCGAGCCGCCCAAGTACTTTCCGAAGCTCGTCACGTCCGCCAGGCCGACGCCGATGTCATTGGGGTAGATGTCGACGCTGATGCGTCCCATCGTGAGAACGTCGTAGGTCACTTCGCGGTGCCTTTCCTCATGCGCCCGGGTGCCGGGCCGGCTTCGCTGCCTGTGGCGTCGGCCACAGGTCCACTCTGCTACAGATTTAATGTCCTGTCAAAAGTTTGTACTGACAACTTGCCATACACAGGACGGGGTATCACCGGGCCGGGACCGCCAGCTCTCCGGTGACATACTGCGCGCGGCCGAACCCGAAGGACCAGTCGCCGGCGGTGTTCTCGACGTAGCCGATGAACACGTCCTCCCCGGCGACGCCGGCGTCGCCGAGGTTGCGGGCCACGGCCGCGAAGAGCGCCTCCTTGGCCTCCTGGCTCCGGCCGCCCTGCGTGAAGATCTGGACCATGACCACGCCGCTGGAGCGCTCGAAGCCCAGGCCCGCGTCCTGCGCCACGATCTGGCCGGGAGCATGCTCGGTGACGATGTGGAAGTAGTCGCGCTCGGGGATGCGGTACTCGGCGAGGATGGCCTCGTGGATGGCCCGGCTGATGCGTGCGAGCTGTTCGGGGGTGCGGCCTGCGGCGACGTCGATGCGGACGAGAGGCATGAACGGGTCCCTTTCGGTGATACTTTGTCCTGACAAACAGACCGTACTCCTCCCCGGCCACGCAGGCAATACTTTGTCCTGACAAACTTCTCAGGGTCAGTATTTGTCCGGTCATGGCGTCACGCTCCGCTCCCGCCGGCGCGCGGCGTGAGAAGGTGAAGGAGCTCCCTCCCCTGCCGAAAGGACCACCCGTGACCCGCCGGATCAGCCGCACCGCGGCGCTGGCACTGATCGCCGTCGGCCTCATGTCCCTCAATTCCCGGGCCCCCGTGGTCGCCCTCGGCCCCGTGCTGGGCGACATCCAGCGCGACACGGGCCTGAGCTCCGCGGTCGTCGGCCTCCTCGCCTCGATCCCCGTGCTGTGCTTCGGGCTCGTGACCCCGGCCGCGGCGTGGCTCATGGGCAGGATCGGCATCAACCACGCGGTCCTGTACTTCTTCGGCGGCCTGGCCGCGGGCGTCGCCATCCGCTCGTTCGGGGGCGCGCCCGGGGCGCTGCTCGGCACCGTGGTGATCGGCATGGCGATGACGATCGTCAACGTGGCCACGCCGCTGCTCGTGGGGCGCGACTTCCCCCTCCGCGCGGCGCTCATGACCGGGGTCACGACCGCGGCCGTGAACGTCGGCACCACCCTCGCGTCCGCGCTCACCGCTCCCCTCGCCGCGGCGATCGGCTGGCAGGGCTCGCTCGTCTCGTGGCTCGGCCTCACGGCCATCGCGGCGGGCGCCTGGTTCTTCGTCTTCCCGCCGGGCAAGGACGGCCCCCGCTGGTCCGACGCCGACTTCCCCGGCCGGCTCGCCAAGGAGGCCCTGCGGCGCCGGGCGGAGCTCAAGGCGGCGCAGGCACAGCCCGGAACCGAGACCGGCCCGCTTCCCCTCGCCCCGGCCCCCGGTATCAGCCCCGCCAACCGGCGCATGATGTGGCTGTTCACCGTGACCTTCGCCCTGCACAATGTGGGCTACTACGCGATGACCCTGTGGCTGCCCAGCTACCTGGTCCAGACCCAGGGGATGACCCCGTCCGGCGCCGGCCTCGGCGCAAGCCTCCTGCAGGTGTTCGCCATCGCGGGCCCCCTGCTGGTCCCGGCCCTGGCCCACCTGTTCGGGTGGGGACCGATGCGCCTGTTCGCCCTCGTGGCGGCGTGCTGGGTCGTGCTCCCCGCCGGGCTGCTCGTGGCGCCCGGCCTGTGGGTCCTGTGGGCGGTGCTGGGCGGAATCGCCCAGGGCGGCACGTTCACCGTCGTGTTCACCGTGGTCATCAACCGGGCCCGCTCGCTCGACGAGAACCGCCGGATGACGGCGCTCATCCAGTCCGTCGGCTACGCGGTCGCCTCGACCGGCCCCATCATCATGGGCGGCCTCCACGAGGCGGCGGGCAACTGGCAGGCGCCGCTCGCGCTCGTCCTCGGCGCGCTCGTGGTCATGGCCGCCTCGGGCTTCCTCGCGATCCGCACCCGCGGCGGCTCGCCGCGGCGGGCCTGAGCCGCGGGCGACGCCGCCCCTCCCCTCCCGCGGTTCCCCCGCCTAGCATCGTGGCTGGGGAGGGACCCTGCGCGGAAGGAGTCGGCCCATGCTGCCGGAATCAGTCCAGGCGTTCATCGACGCCGAGATCGCGGCGAGCACCGCCGACTTCTCGGACCTGCGCGCCGTGTACGTCAACGGCACGCTCAAGCGCAGCCCGGAACAGAGCCACACGGGCGGCCTCATCGCCGTGAGCCGGCATGTCCTCGAGGGCGTGGGGGCGCGCGTGGACGAGATCCGGGCGGTGGACCACGACATCCCGCCGGGCGTCTATCCGGACATGCGCGAGCACGGGTGGGAGGCGGACGCGTTCCCGGACCTGTACCGCTCGCTCATCGAGCCGGCGGACATCGTGGTCCTCGCGACCCCCACCTGGCTGGGCGACCAGTCCTCCGTGACCCGGAAGGTGGTCGAGCGGCTGTACGGGTACTCGGGCGAGGCCAATGAGCGCGGCCAGTGGGCGTATTACGGGAAGGTCGGCGGCGTGATCGTGACCGGCAATGAGGACGGCGGCAAGCACTGTGCCGCGCAGCTGCTGTACGCCCTCAGCCACATCGGCTTCACCATCCCGCCCCAGGCGGACGCGTACTGGAACGGCGAGGCCGGGCCGGGGCCGTCCTACCTCGACGACAACCGTGGCGCGCACAACCACTGGACCACGCGGAACGCGGTCTTCGCGGCATGGAACATGCTGCACACCGCCCGGCGGCTCAAGGACGCCGGCGGCATCCCCGCGCATGGCAATGTCGTCGCGAACTGGGACCTGGCCAACCCGGACCACCCGAACCCCGAGTACCGCCGATAGCCGGGAACGCCGCCCGGGGCGCACACTGGGGGCGTGAGCGCTGCAGCCGGCCGGGGCGTGGACGTGCGTACTGTCCTCGTGTTCATCGCTGCCGTGGTGGTCACCGGCGGCAACGCCGTCGCCATCCGCTACAGCAACCGGGAGCTGGACCCGCTGTTCGGGGCAGCGGTCCGGTTCGCCGTGGCCGGCCTGGTCTTCGCCGCCATCGCGGCGGCCGGGCGGAAGGCGTGGCCGCGAGGGCGGGCGCTCGTGGGGGCGCTGCTGTACGGCCTGCTCAACTTCGGCCTCGCCTACGGCTTCATCTACGAGGCCCTGCGCGAGGTGCACGCGGGCCTCGCGCAGATTGTGCTCGCCTCGGTGCCGCTCGCCACGCTGCTGATCGCGGCCGGGGCCGGGGTCGAGAGGTTCAGCTGGCGCCGGTTCGCGGGCACCCTCGTGGCCGTCGCGGGCATCGCCGTGGTCAGCGGGGCGGGCACGACGGCGTTCTCCGCCTCCTCGCTCCTGGGCATCGCGGGCATGGTCGCAGCCGCGGTCTCCATCGGCGCGGGGGCCGTGGTGGTCAAGGTATTCCCCCCGGTCCCCGGTGCGCCGCTCAACGCCGTGGGGATGGCGGTGGGCGCTGCCGCCCTGGCCGTGGTCTCGCCCCTGGCCGGCGAGCGCTGGGCCGTGCCCGTGCGCGCGGCGACGTTCGCCGCGTTCGGCTTCCTCGTCGTCTCGACCCTCATCCTCTTCGCCGCGTTCCTGTACGTCCTGCGGCGCTGGAGCGCCTCGGCGACCTCCTACCAGTTCCTGTTCGTGCCCATCCCCGCGGTCATCGTCTCCTCGCTGCTCGACTCCGAGCCGCTCACGCCGGCCCTCCTCGTCGGCGGCCTGCTCGTGCTCGTGGGCAGCTATCTGGGCCTGCGGGCCCGCCGCAGGCCCGGACGCACGGCAGAAGGCCACCTCCCGGGGGACGCCGTCGCCAGGACGGACGCCCCCGGGAGGTGACCTTCCCGGGCGCCGCGGCTACCGCAGCACCACCGTCCGGCTGCCGCTGAGGATCACGCGCCCCTCGCAGTGCCAGCGCACCGCGTTGGACAGCGCCTTGCACTCGGCATCGCGGCCCACCGCCACGAGGTCCTCGGGGGCGTGCGTGTGGTCCACGTCGATGACCTGCTGGGCGATGATCGGCCCCTCGTCGAGCTCGGCGTTGACGTAGTGGGCGGTGGCGCCCACGGTCTTGACCCCGCGCTCCCAGGCCTGGTGGTAGGGCTTCGCGCCCTTGAACGAGGGCAGGAACGAGTGGTGGATGTTGATCACCCGTCCCGCCATCTTCGTGGCGAGCTGGTCGGAGAGCACCTGCATGTAGCGGGCGAGCACCACGAGCTCCACCGCGTACGCGTCCACGAGCGCCAGGAGCTTGGCCTCGGCCTCGGGCTTGGTCTCCTTGGTGACCGGGATGTGGTGGTACGGGATGCCGTGCCACTCCACCAGCCCGCGGTGGTCCTCGTGGTTGGAGACCACGCCCACGATCTCGATCGGCAGCTCGCCCACCCGCGCCCGGAAGAGCAGGTCGTTGAGGCAGTGGCCGAACTTGGAGACCATGAGCAGCACGCGCGTCCGCTCGCCCTCCGGGCGCAGCTTCCACTCCATCCCGAACCGCTCCGCGACCGGGGCGAACTCCACGCGGAGGCGATCGCCGTCGTCGTCCGCGTCCGCGTCCGCGCCGGCGGCGCCGTGTGCGGAGGCGGGGGCCTCGAAGTGGACCCGCATGAAGAAGTGGCCGCCGCGGCGGTCCCCGAACTGCTTGATGTCAACGATGTCGCACCCGCGCTCGGCGAGGAACCCGGAGACCGCGTACACGATCCCGGGTCCCTCGGCGCAGTCGAGCGTCAGGACGTACTCGCGCGCCTGGCCGGCCATCGGCTACCGCACCTCCGGCGCCGCGAACTCGCGCATCGCGTCGATGAGCCAGCGGCCCACATGGTCGGCGAAGGACGCGCGCGGCAGGACGCGGTACGTCTCCTCCCCCGTCTTCCACACGAGGACCGGCACGTGGTCCAGGACCGTCGCGATGGCCGTTCCGGCGGCGAAGTGCCGAGGGTGCAGGTCGAACGAGACGCCCTTCTCCAGCACCGCGCGGGCGCTCGGACCGGTGAGCTCGAACGTGGTCCGGTTGGCGGAGAGGTCGACGACGGCGCCCGGGGTGCGCGTGCCGGCCTCGCCGAGCGCTGCGCCGACCCGGGCGGCCTCGGCGGGTCCGCGGTCCTCGCCCGCGGAGGTCGGGGTCTCGTCCGCCACCGCGAGGAACTCGTCCGGCCCGATCCACAGGATGGTGTAGCCGCCGCCGGCGGTGGTCCTCCCGTGCCCGGTGGGCAGGGTGGCGCCGAGCGCGGCCTCGAGCGCTGCGGCCCCCTCGGACCCGGGCACCGCGCGCAGGCCCAGCTGGGCCAGGAACGGGACCTCGCGGACCGAGACGCCCCGGTCACCGGCGACGGCCGCCGCGGCGAACGCGCCGGCGAGGTGGGCCGCGGGGCTGCGGCGCAGGGTCGGCGCACCGGAGCTGGTCGCGGGCGCAGTCACTTCAATCGTCTCAGCCATCACGGCGCTTCCCTTCGGGGTCAAAGAGGACGGTTTCACCGACCAGGACGTCAACGAGCCGGTCCCCGGCGACGGCGGTGAGCGTCTCGCCGATGCGGTTGCGGCCGTTCTTGATGAGTGCCAGGGCGAAGGAGCGCCCCAGCGCCGCCGAGTGGTAGCTCGACGTGACGTGGCCCTGCATGGGCACGGGCCCGTAGGCGGGGTTGAGGGAGATCCCCTGCTCGACCAGCTGGGTCCCCTCCGGCAGGCGGAAGGCGGGATCGACGGGCAGGAGGGACACGAGGTGCTTGCGGTCCGTGCGCGCCGTGTCGAGGCGCGAGTACGAGCGCCTGCCCACGAAGTCCTTGACCTTAGAGACGATCCACTCCATGCCGGCGTCCTGCGGGGTGACCGTGCCGTCCGTGTCCTGGCCGACGATCGGGTAGCCCTTCTCGGCGCGCAGCACGTGCATGGTCTCGGTGCCGTACGGGGTGATGTCGAACTCGGCGCCGGCCTCGGCCACGTCCTCCCACACCTGCAGCCCGTACCAGGCGGCGACGTTGATCTCGTAGGCGAGCTCGCCGGAGAACGAGATGCGGCACACGCGGGCGGGGATGCCGGAGGCGAGGACGGTGTCGCGCCAGGCCATGAAGCCGAACGCGTCGTTGTCGACGTCGAGCTCCGGGGCGACCTTGGCGATCACTGCGCGGGACTTCGGGCCGACCACGGCGACTGTGGTCCACTGCTCCGTCACGGAGGTGAAGTTCACGTCGAGCTCGGGCCACTCCGTCTGGTGCCACTCCTCGAGCCAGTCGAGGACCTTGGCGGCCCCGCCGGTGGTGGTGGTCATGAAGTAGCGGTCCTGGTCGAGGCGCAGGGTCACGCCGTCGTCGAAGATCATGCCGTCGGGACCGCACATGACGCCGTAGCGGCCCAGGCCGGGGGCGAGCTTCTTGAACGCGTTCGTGTAGATGCGGTTGAGGAACTCGCCCGAGTCGGCGCCCCAGATCTCGATCTTGCCCAGGGTGGTGGCGTCCATGAAGCCCACGGACTCGCGCACCGCGGCGCACTCGCGCAGCACCGCCTCGTCCATGGTCTCCTCGCCCTGCGGGAAGTACCACGGGCGCAGCCACTGGCCGACGAACTCGAACTTCGCGCCGTGCTCCACGTGCCACGGGTGGATCGACGTGATCCGCTCGGGGTCGAACAGGTCCCCGCGCTTGCGGCCGGCCATCGCGGCGAACGCGACGGGGGCATAGGGGGCGCGGAACGTCGTCGTGCCGATCTGGCCGATGCCGGGCGCGTCGCCGTCGCCCTTCAGCGCCGCCGCGATCACGCCGATCGCGTTCACGCCGGACGTCTTGCCCTGGTCGTTGGCGGTGGAGATCGACGTGTAGCGCTTGACGTGCTCGACCGAGCGCATGCCGGCGCCGGTCGCGCGGAGCACGTCGTGGACGGTCTGGTCGCGCTGGAAGTCGACGAAGTGGGTGTTCCAGTCCGCCGGCTCGCCGGTCTCGCCCGGCACGAGCCAGAGCTGGCGGGTCGGGGCCGAGGCCACGGCCGGGTGGGAGGACACCGCGGTGGCGTGCTGGCCGGCCTCGGTGATGAAGCCCGCGTTGAAGGCCGCGACGGCGCCGGCGTGGGCGCCCTCGGACACGACGTCCGCCGTGGCGTAGGAGCCGCGGGCCGAGCCCACGACCTGCTGCGCCTCGACCGTGCCGGCGGGGACGAACCCCGCGAGGTCCTCGTCCCAGCGCAGCTTGCCCTGCCGCTGGCTGAACAGGTGCACCACGGGGCTCCAGCCGCCCGAGACGGCCAGGAGGTCCGCCTCGATCCGCTCGGCCTCGCCGGTCAGCTCGGCTGTTCCGTCGCCAGCGGCGCTGAGCCCGCGGACGACGACGGCGCCCAGCCGCGTGCCGGTGCCCGCCTCGGTGCCGCTCACCGCGGAGCCGGAGATGACGCGGATGCCGGCGGCCTCGGCCGCGAGCGCCGCCTCGGTCTTCTCGGCCCGGGCGTCGACGACGGCCCCGACGGGCACGCCGGCCGCGGCCAGGTCGAGGGCCGTGGCGTAGGCCGAGTCGTTGGTGGTGAAGACGACCGCGGCGGAGCCGGGGCGCACGCCGTAACGGTTGAGGTAGGTCCGCGCGGCCGAGGCGAGCATGATGCCCGGGCGGTCGTTGTCGGCGAACACGATCGGGCGCTCGTGGGCGCCGGTCGCGAGGACCACCTGGGCGGCGCGGATGTGCCAGAGCCGCTGGCGCGAGACGCCCTGGGCGTCCAGCTCGCGCGCACGCTCGGTGCCGAGGTGGTCGGTGCGCGACTCGAGGGCCACGATGTAGTTCGAGTCGTAGGAGCCGAACGCGTTCGTGCGCGTCAGGACCGTGACCTCGTCCCCCGCGGCGAGCTCGGCGGCGGCCGCCGCGACCCACTCGGGCGCGGGCACGCCGTCGACCGTCTCCGCGGGGGCGGAGAGCAGCGACCCGCCCAGCTCCGGCTGGTCGTCGATGAGGATCACGCGGGCGCCGGTCCTGGCCGCCTCGCGCGCCGCGGCGAGACCGGAGGGGCCGCCGCCGACCACGAGGACGTCGGTGTGGACGTGCTTCTTGTCGTACAGCGCCTCGTCCTTGCGCGGATCGAGCTGCCCAAGGCCCGCGAGGTACTGGGCGGCCAGGCCGTCGGTGAGCTCGACGATGGGAGCGGGGAGCATCGACTCGTCGACGCCGCCGGCGCCGCGCTGGAGGACCTTGAGCAGGGCGTTGGGCTCCTCGACGCCGGCGGCGAGGATGCCGCGCGGGCGTCCCAGGTACATGGACGGGGCGGTCTCGATGACGCCGTGGGCGAGCAGGGCCGAGGCGACGGTGTCGCCGGCGAAGCCCGTGTACTCGGTCCCGTCCACGGTGAACCGCAGGGCCTTCTCGCGGTCGATCCGCGCGCCCTGCGCCTTCTCGGCCGGGAGACGGTGGCTCTGGGATGCGGGGCTCACTTCTGGCCTCCATTCGTGGATGCTGCAGCTGCGCCGGTCGCCGCCGGTGCGGCGCCCGTGTAGATGCTCTTGAACTCGTAGGTGACGGTGTCGCGGACGGCGTTGAACCACTTGCGGCAGCCGCCGGTGTGGACCCAGCGCTCGGCGAAGGCGCCCTTGGGGTTCTCCCGGTAGAAGAGGTACCGGGACCACTCGGCGTCGGTGAGCTCAGCGGGATTCTCGGGGTAGGCGATGTGGGCCTGGCCGCCGTAGTGGAACTCGGTCTCGTCCCGCGGCCCGCAGTTCGGGCAGGTGATGAGCAGCATGCTCGTGCTCCTTTCGGGGCTGTGTTTGTCTCGCTCAGTGAGCGACGGCTGCGGCGCCGTGCTCGTCGATGAGGGCGCCGGTCTCGAAGCGCTCGAGGGCGAAGGGCAGGTTGAGGGCGTGCGGCTCGCCGGTGGCGATCGTGTGGGCCATGGTCCAGCCGGCACCGGGGGTTCCCTTGAAGCCGCCGGTGCCCCAGCCGCAGTTGACGTACATGTTCTCGACCGGAGCCTTGCCCACGATCGGGGACGCGTCGAGGGTGACGTCCACGATGCCGCCCCAGGTGCGCAGCAGGTGGGCGCGGGCGAAGATCGGGAACAGCTCGACGGCCGCGGCCATCTGCTCCTCGATGACGTGGAACGCGCCGCGCTGGCCGTAGCCGTTGTACGAGTCGATGCCGGCGCCCATGACGAGCTCGCCCTTGTGCGCCTGGGAGACGTACACGTGGACGTGGTTGGACATGACCACCGTGGGGTGGACCTTCTCGTGGAGCTCGGAGACGAGCGCCTGGAGCGGGTGGGACTGGATCGGCAGGTCGAAGCCGGCGAGCTTGGCGAGGACGCTCGAGTGGCCGGCGGCGCAGAGCGCCACCTTGCCGGTGTTGATGGTGCCGCGGTTCGTCTTCACGCCCACCACGCGGTTGCCGTCCTTGACGAAGCCGGTCACCTCGCAGTTCTGGATGATGTCGACGCCGAGCTCGTCCGCCTTGCGGGCGAACGCCCATGCCACGTGGTCGTGCTTGGCGATGCCCGCGCGCGGCTGGTACGTCGCGCCGAGGACGGGGTAGCGGATGTCCTCGCTGGTGTTGATGATCGGGCAGAGTTCCTTGACCTGGTCGGCGTCGAGCCACTCGGCGTCCACGCCGTTGAGCTTGTTGGCCCCGACGCGGCGGACCGACTCGCGCACGTCCTGGAGCGTGTGCGCGAGGTTCATGACGCCGCGCTGGCTGAACAGGAAGTCGTACTCGAGCTCGTCGGGAAGGGCCTCCCACAGCTTCAGGGAGTGCTCGTAGATCGCCGCGGACTCGTCCCACAGGTAGTTCGAGCGGATGATCGTCGTGTTCCGGGCCATGTTGCCGCCGGCGAGCCAGCCGCGCTCGAGGACGGCGATGTTGGTCATGCCGTGGTGGGCCGCGAGGTAGTACGCCGTGGCGAGGCCGTGGCCGCCGCCGCCGACGATCACGGCGTCGTAGGAGGGCTTCGGGTCCGGGTTGCGCCAGAGGAAGTCCGGGTGTTCGGGCAGGAGGTCCGCCATCACTGGGCTCCGTTCTCGGTGGAGGCCCCGGACTCGGCCGGGGTCAGGTTCGGGTAGAGGGGGTGCTTGTCGGCGAGGACCGCCACGCGGGAGCGCAGCGAGGCCGCGAGCTCGTCGTCGAACTCGGGAGCCAGGGCTGCCGCGATGATGTCGGCGACCTCGGTGAACTCGGCGGCGCCGAACCCGCGGGTCGCCAGCGCCGGGGTGCCGATCCGCAGCCCGGAGGAGACCATCGGGGGGCGCGGGTCGAACGGGACGGCGTTGCGGTTCACGGTGATGCCGATCCGGTGGAGACGGTCCTCACCCTGCTGGCCGTCCAGCTCGGAGTTCCGCAGGTCCACGAGGACCAGGTGGACGTCGGTGCCACCGTTGACGACGCCGATCCCCGCCTTCGCGAGGTCCGGCTGGGTGAGCCGGTCGGCGAGGATGCGGGCGCCCTCGAGGGTGCGGCGCTGCCGGTCGGCGAACTCCTCGGTCGCGGCGAACTTGAAGGCCACGGCCTTGCCGGCGATCACGTGCTCGAGGGGGCCGCCCTGCTGGCCCGGGAACACGGCCGAGTTGACCTTCTTGGCGATCGCGGGATCGTTGGTGAGGATGATCCCGCCACGCGGGCCGCCCAGGGTCTTGTGCGTCGTCGTGGTGGTGACGTGGGAATGCGGGACCGGGTTCGGGTGCAGGCCGGTGGCCACGAGGCCGGCGAAGTGGCTCATGTCCACGAGAAGGAACGCACCTACCTTGTCCGCGATGCGGCGGAACTCGGCGAAGTCCAGCTGGCGGCTGTAGGCGGACCAGCCCGCGATCATGAGCTGGGGCCGGTGCTCCTCGGCGAGGCGCTCGACCTCGGCCATGTCGATCCGGTGGTCCTTCTCGGACACCTGGTACGGGACCACCTTGTAGAGCTTGCCGGAGAAGTTGATCTTCATCCCGTGCGTGAGGTGGCCGCCGTGGGCGAGGTCGAGGCCCATGATCGTGTCGCCCGGGGTGATGAGCGCGTGCATGGCGGCGGCGTTGGCCTGGGCGCCCGAGTGGGGCTGGACGTTGGCGAACTCGGCGCCGAACAGGGCCTTGGCCCGGTCGATCGCGAGCTGCTCGATGACGTCCACGTGCTCGCAGCCGCCGTAGTAGCGCTTGCCCGGGTACCCCTCGGCGTACTTGTTCGTCAGCACGGAGCCCTGGGCCTCCATGACAGCCGTGGGCGCGAAGTTCTCGCTCGCGATCATCTCGAGCGTTCCCTGCTGCCGGCGGAGCTCGGCGGCGATGGCCTCGGCCACCTCGGGGTCGGCCTGGGTCAGTGGGAGATCGAGAAGGTTCTCCATCATGCCTCCTTCGGTCTGACATCGACGTTGATATCTGACTAATAATCAACTGATATATTAGTTCTGCGATCGATAGTATGGTTGAGATCACACGGAGTCAAGCAGTCCCGGAAGGAGGCGGAAGGTGACGGTCACAGCACTGGAGGATGCGGCGTCGGCGGTCTCGCTGGCGGAGCAGGCGTACCTGACACTCCGCGACCGGCTGATCATGCTCGAGATCAAGCCGGGCGCGCCCATCAACGACACGGCGCTCGCCGCGGAGCTCGGCGTGGGGCGCACCCCCGTGCGCGAGGCGCTCAAGCGGCTCGAGGTGGACCGCCTCGTGGTCTCCTACCCGCGCCGCGGCACGTTCGCGACCGCCGTGGACATCACCGAGCTGGCCGACGTCTCGGAGATCCGCGAGCAGCTCGAGCCGCTCGCGGCCCGGCGGGCGGCCCGGGACGCCTCAGCGGCGATGAGGACCCGGCTGCGGGAGACCGCGGACGCCATCGAGGCCCTGCGCGAGCCGATCGACCAGCGCGAGCTCATGCGCTACGACATCACGGTGCACCGGCTCATCTACGCCGCCGCCGGCAACCCGCACCTCACGGATGCCCTCATCCGCTACGACAACCTCGCGACCCGCATCTGGTGCCTGGTCCTGGACAAGGTCCCTTCGGTGGCCGGGCACATCCACGAGCACGCCGAGCTGCTGCGCGCGATCGCCGACGGCGACGTCGAGGCCGCAAGCCGCCTGGCACTCGAGCACGTCACGAGCTTCGAGGCGACGATCCGCACCGTCCTCTGACCCCGCCCCTCCCCCGCCCTCCCCGTTTCGGGTACGCATCTCGTGGCCCTTTTCGGGTTCCGGGTACGCATCTCGCGGCCCATTTCGGGTGTGATGTCTCAGGAGTCCGTGGACACTTCCTGTCTCAGGTGAGTGTGGACGGATCGTGTCTCACGTGAGTGTAGACAGTTCGGCTGTGGCGG
>NZ_JBSSGJ010000024.1:0-51231 GCF_054063535.1 Sinomonas sp. RB5 | reverse complement strand
GTGCAGGGCTACGGCACGTTCACGGCCTTCGCCCGGATGGTGGTGCCCAAGGGCGCAGGGGAGGGAGTACTCGGAGGCTTCGCCGGCGGCTACCCACCCATCTTCCTCCAGACGTGCATCCCCGGTACGTCGCAAATGCTGCTCATCGCACTCCACTGAGGGCCTGCGCGGGGAATCCTCGGCCGCCGTCCCGTCCGCCAACGCGGCATGCCCCCAATCCACACTCGGCTCCCGCCCCGAACTGGGAGCATGGGCGAGAACATACTCATCGGCTTCCTCGGCGGTCTCATCACGGGCATCTCGCCCTGCATCCTCCCGGTCCTGCCGGTGATCTTCTTCTCCGGCGGGCTGGACAGCGCGAGGCGGGACGCGCCGTCGTCCGTCCCCGCCGCAGCAGGCGCACGGGGTGACCTCGCGGGCCCGCGGGGCGACCTGGCGCATCCAGGGGGTGACGTCGGCGGAGGGGGTGTCCCTATGGTCTTCGTCAAGCCGTTGCGGCGGCGGGGCTGGTAGAGGGTGCCGTCGCGGAGCATGGCGAAGAGGATGCCGCAGCGGCGGTGGGAAAAAAGGAGTCCGCTGAGGACCTCACGGGCCTGCCGGCACTGCGGCCCTCGGCGAACCGACGGCTTCAGTGAAGGCGCCGGACCCGGACGCGCGCGGTCGGGGTGGTGGGTCCGGTCCGAGGTCAGGCTTGCCGTCTTGCTGGAAGCTCGGCGGGCGCCGAGCGCCGCGGCCGGCTGAGTGGCCACAGGGCCGCCATGCTGGGGCGCCTCCTCGGGCCGGGCTGGTCCTTGATGCGCTGAACGCGCTGCCGTCCCGAGCTGCGCGGGTCCTCCACCAGGCAGGCACGAGGGGGATCGCGCGAGGCCCGGCGGGGACGCGGCAGCCGAGGTTGTGAGGTTCGGCTGGGATCGGGGTCGAGGGCCGCGGATACTCATGGCATGGATCCTTGCTGCGGTCCGCGTGACCCGCGCCGGTATGACGCTGTGTTCGATTCCGTGTTCGCCGCAGGGGTCGCGCGGCGTTACGCCCGACGGGGCCTGCGGGCTCCGGAGCGGAGGATCGTCGACTTCCTCCTGCGCGCCGGGATCGCAGGCGCCTCGGTACTGGAGGTCGGCGGCGGGATCGGGGAGATCCAGCTCGAGCTGCTCAAGCGCGGGGTCGCCCGGGCGGTGAACCTCGAGCTGTCCGCAGGGTATGAGGAGGACGCGATGCGGCTCGCCGAGGCAGCCGGGGTCGCCCACCGGCTCGAGCGGCGCGTCGGGGTGGACCTGGCCCAGACGCCTGATGAGGTCGAGGCGGCCGACGTCGTCATCCTCCACCGCGTGGTGTGCTGCTACCCGGACTATGAGGCGCTGCTGGGGGCTGCTGCCGAGCACGCCCTGCGCACGCTCGTGTTCAGCCACCCGCCAGCCAATCCGCTCTCGCGCCTGTTCATCGGGGTGATGAACTCGACGATCCGCGCGTCCGGGCGCTCCTTCCGCGGGTTCATCCACCCGCCCGGGGCAATGGTCGAAGTCCTCCGGAGCAGAGGGCTCGAGCCCGTCTACCGCTGGAGCAGCCCCGTGTGGCGCGTGGTCGGGGCCCGCCGGCGGATCTGACCGGCCGGCCTTCCGCCTACGCCGCCTAGGCGAAGCGGGCCAGTGCCGCACGGCATTGCCCCTTGGCTCTGCCGCGCCGGTCGTCGGCGGCAGGCGGCAGGTCCGACTCCCGGCCCTGCGTCGGCTGCTCTCAGTCGGCAGACCTCGACAGCTCCGGCCCACTGATGAGTGCGAGCTGGCAACCTTGCCCGTGGCTGTCCCATCGGAGGAACCGTTGATGAGATGCGTTCGAAGGCCCGAGGGACCAGCGTGAATTGTCGGACGGGCGTCTGGGCAACCGCTGACCGGGGCGTGCGGGCCCTGCTGACGATCCAGTGGCGGTGGTGCGCAGTGCCGCCGTTTCGGTGTTCGCGGTGGTCAGTGGACTCGCTGGACCTGTCTGAGGGAGCCGGTCGGATGCAAGTGCGCCGACGCTGTGGCGCGGACCGCCGCCGAGTTCGGCGTCAACCGGCCTGGCATCTCTTGAGCGGGGAATCGCCGTACCCGGGCGACGCTGTCGCGGCCGTTCTCGGGTGCGCTGTGTCCCGGGGGAGGTGCTGGCCAGTTCGGGGCGGGGGGCGGAAGCCGCCCGTCTTGGGTGTGCAGCCCTGCATGAAGGCTCTCGAAGTGCTGCGGGCGGCCGCCATGGCCCGGTGAGTGAGGTGGGCATCCTCGTCCCTTGACATCGATGCCGCCCCGGGCGACCGGCGGGGCCGACGCCCTGGCCCGAGTGTTTCGCGGGGGTTCCTGGGGTTCAGCGCTGGTGGTGGCCGATGAGGAGGGCTGCCATCGTCTTGGCCCGTTCGGCGGCCTGCTGCTCGCCTTCGGCGGCGGCGACGATGGCTCCCTTGAGGAGGATGTGGATGCTCCAGGCGAAGCCAGCGGGGTCGCGGAGGCCCGCCACGGCGGCGAGGGCGGCGACCTCCTGGCGGGTTCTCTCCATGTAGGCCATGCTGGCCTGCCCGAGGGGATGGCCGGAGCCCATCTCGAGCATCACGTGTGGGAAGGAGCTGACCTGGGCGGCGCCCTGGCGGAACCAGTCGTCGAAGACGTCGAAGACGGCGAGCACGGCGGCGGGGTCGCCGGGGCCGTGGCATGCCAGAGCAGCCTCGATTGCAGCCCTGCGTTCCGTGTACCACTGTCCCAGGTAGGCCAGGGCCACTTCGTCCTTGGAGCGGAAGTGCCGGTAGAAGGTGGCTTTGGCGACCCCGGAGGCCTCGATGAGTTCGTCCACGCCCACGTCACGGATCCCGCGGCGGGAGAAGAGGCGGTAGGCGGCCTGCAGGATCCTCTCCCGGGCACCCTGTTGGTGCCCGGGCAGAGGTGCGGGGTCCGGTTGCGGGCTCATGTGCGCATGTTACATGCCGGTATCGGGGGAATCCGGGAGGCGGTACTGAGCCCCGGCCAACGGTGCCGCGGCAGGCGCCCCACCCGCGGTGCGTGCCCTCAGTGCAGGATCCAGCGCGGCAGTCGGTCCTGGGAGGGCAGGCGATCACAGGGTTCCCGTGACAGGGGCGGGGCGGCGGTCCGCCGCTCCCCGCTGGGCCCGGACGCGCCTCTGCGGGCTGGACCGCCTCTCCTGGGGAGAGCGAGTGCCGAACCGCTCCTGGGCGTCGGGGCAGTGGCGGGGGTGCGGGCGGTACCTGCCGGGGCCAGGTTCGAGTCCATGCCGGTTCAGCTCCACTGGGAGGATCTGGTGCAGAGCAGGTGCTCGGCGAGGACCCGTTCCGGGTGGTCGCGGTGCTCGTCCAGGCTCCGGCGCAGCCTTTGCTTGGACTCGTCCGGCAGTCCCGGGGCGTCCAGGACCTCCAGGATGATGCCGAGCACCTGCCGGGCCAGGGCTTCCCCGAAGCCCCAGCCCCGTGCCCGACGCCCCTCTCCGGAGACGTCTGCAGCTGTCATCGACCCGGTCGGCGGATCAAGGGGCCCCGCCCCCGTGGTCTCGGCCATGCCCACAACCTAGGGGTAGACAGAGCGTTCTGTCTACCCCGTATCCCCCCTGGATTCCGGGCCGTCGCCAGGCCCTGCGCGGTCTTGCCCGTGGCCCGTGCCGACTGTGAACGGCGTCCCGGCCTCCGGCGCCTGCACTGCAGGGGCCGAGGACGCCGCGCGCGCCGGGGCGCTGGTCCCTCGCCTCGGTGGGGCAGGCCCGGCGGGGCACATGCCCGGTAACGCGGCCCACGGTCGGGCCAAGGCCCCATAGGCGGCTCCGACCCGTCCTTCTGCCTGGGCCGCCGGGCTGGCCGGTGGGCGATCAGGTGGTACCCACGGCCCTGTGCGCCAGAGGCGCCCCGCGGGCGAGTACCGGGCGCGTGGTGCGGGCCGCCCAAGGCCGGGGGATTCGAGTACTGGCTACGCGTGACGTGGCACGGGCTGCGGGGGAGAGTGGGCCCTGAGCGGGCGATGGGTCCGGCGAAGGCTGAGGGGCGGGGGAAGGCATGGGCGAGGAAGCAGCTGTCTCCGGACCGGCTCTGCCGCGGGACGAGGGCGGCCGGACCGGCACCGGTGGCCGCAGCCACGCCATCGCGGCCCTGGCGGCCCGGCAGGAGTGGGCGGCGGGGGAGTATTCCCGGGCTGGAGCCAGCGCGGCCCTGGCTGCTGGCGTCGCCCTGGACGCCGGGGACGCCGGGGTGTGGTGGGAGATGGCCTACCTGCAGGCCCAGTGCCTGATGAAGCAGGGCCGGCTCGCCGAATGCCGGCGCATCGTCGAGGGCCTCCTCGGGCACCCAATCGCCGTCGGAGCGGAGGGTCCCGCGATCCTGGCCCACCAGATGCTCGCTGCGGTGTGCCACGCCCTCGGCCAGCTCGGCCCCGCCCTCTGCCATGCCCGCGAGGCGGTGCGGCTCGGCGCCAGGCTCCCTGCCGGGTCTGCGGTCCGGGTCGCTGCCCTGCGTGCCCTCATCGGCGTCCTCGCCGACAGCGGACTCCTCGAGGAGGCGTGGGGCCAGTGCGGCGTCCTGGGCGCCCTCCTCGGCGAGGAGCCCGCGGGCCGGCTGCGCGGCGAAGGGGAGTGGGTGATCGGCAACCTGGCGTTCATGCGGGCAGACTGCGAAGAGGGCCTCAGCCACCACGGGCGCGCCGCGGAGCTCCTCTCCGCGGTGGGGGAGATCGGGCTGTGGGGCCAGTTCAACAAGGCCTCCGCGGCCGTCCGGCTCGCTAGCGGCATCACCGGGCCGGGGACGCTCGAGGCGATCCAGCGCGCCGAAGCGGCCTTCGCCATCGTCGGAGCCGGCCGCCGCGACCAGCTCGAGCTCGCCTTCGTCCGGGCCCGCTGGCACTACCTCAACGGCCAGGCCCAGGAGGCGGTCGGGCGGCTCGAGGAGATCGGTGCCGGGAAGGACCTCCTCGGCCCCCGCACCGCCGGCGACATCGCGCTCCTGCACGGCCGGGCACTGCGGCGTCTGGGCCGCGACCAGGAGGCCGACGAAGCCTTCGATGAAGCCCGAAGGCTCCTTGAAGGGGCCGGGCTGCCGGAGAGGTCACGCGAGGCAGCGGACGCTTCCTCCACCTCGTTCCGCATGCCGGCGGGACGTCCCCCCGCCTAGCCTGACGGGCCACTCCCGCAGGCAGCACAGGACCCCGGCCCTCATTGCAGCGTCGGTCTATTCTGCGTCAAGCGCGGCTTGCCCAGGCCTGTCCAAGGACCGCCGGCCTCCCGACCGCGGCCGGGAGGCTGGGTTCTGCCGCGCTGATGCTCAGCTCCAGAAGTCGTCTGCCTTGGCCGTGTCCTCGAAGTACTCGCGTCCTTCGCTGACCTTTCCGTCCCGGAGGACGAACACGATTGCCGTGGCCAGATCCATGGTCTTCCCGTTGTTCTCGGCGCGGCTCTGCTGGATTCCTACCGTGTGGCTTTCGCCGCCGACGATGTCCTTGACCGCAGCCTGGAAGGAACCTTGGGAACGCGCGCCCAGCTCGCCGAAGTAGGCCAGGATGGCATCGCGTCCCTGCTTGGTCCCGGACAGTACGCCCCTGCGCCCGGACGGCCCCGGGGGCGCGACGGGGGGAGGCAACAGTGTGGGGACGGGCAGGGGAGGATCGGCCGGGGTGCCTGGCAAGGCATCTCCTCTGGGTCTTCCGGGCATCGCGGTAGCGCCCCCCGCTGTCCAGAACGGCGTCGGGCGGAGCTTCTGACTGGGGCCCGGGACCCGCGCCCACGACGGGGTAGAGGCTCCAGGGCTCCCGCAACCGAGAGCATCGGTTTAGCCTTTCGGCGAGAATGTGTCAAGGTGTGTGACAGGGTTGACGGGGGGGCTCGGGCGGTGGGACTTGCACAGGGCTGGGCGAGGTTCGTGCAGATGGCGGTCCACGGCCTCTCGCGGCGGCAGCAGGTGCTGCTGAGCCAGGTTCCGCTGACGGCTGCGATGGCGCTAGTTGCCGTTGTCGTTGTTGTGTGGCGCCCGGATGTCGCGGCCGAGCCGCTGTTCGTGTGGGGCCTGCTGGGGCAGGCGCTCCTGCTGGCCCTTGCATGGGCCGTACCGTGGAGTTCGCTGCCGCCCGGGGCGGCGCTGGCGGTGCCGCTGCTGGATTTCGTGCCGATCGGGCTGGTTCGCGTGGCCGGTCTGGACACGCAGATGCAGCTGGGTGCCCTGGCCGTGGTCCCGGTGGTGTGGCTGGCGTGGTCGGGCCTGCGGCCGGGGTTCTGCATGGCTGCGGCGTTCCTGGGGCCGCTGCTGATGGTGTGGGTCCCGCTGGCCGTAGTGGGGTCGGCGGATGCGGGGGCGTATGCGCAGGTGCTGGTGCTGCCGGCGATGATGCTCGCGGCGGGGGCGGTAGTGCACCTGCTGGCGGCCGCGACGCGGGACCAGAGGCGTTCCCTCGAGGACGCGCGGGCCCAGCTGCAGGAGGCGCTGGAGGCCAAGGCGCGGGAGAAGAGGCTGCTGGACACCGTGCTGGAGACGATCCCGGTGGGGGTGCAGGCGCTGGACGCTTCGGGGGCGACGGCTGTGGCGAACCGGCAGCAGTACCTGAACAAGGCCCTTGCAGGGAGGGTGCCCGGAGTGGGGCAGGACTGGCCCAGGGTGTTCGACATGTCCGGGGCGCCGCTTCCGTCCGAGCGCCAGCCCGTGGTGCGGGCGGTGCGGGGGGAGGCCTTCTCCGACTTCCTGGTGCGGCTGGGGGAGGGGCCGACACAGCGGGTCTTCTCGACCTCGGCCCGGCCGGTCCAAGGCCCTGACGGGTGCCCGGACGGGGCGGTCCTGGCCTTCAGCGACGTCACGTCCCTGATGGAGGCGCTGGCGGCGAAGGACGCCTTCCTGGCGAACGTCTCGCACGAGCTGCGCAACCCGCTGACGTCGATGACGGGCTACCTCGATCTCCTCGGGGAAATCCCGGGGATGCCCTCGGGGGCAGGGCACGCTCTGGAAGTGGTCCGGCGCAACACGCGCCGGCTCGAGCGGCTGGTCGGCGACCTCCTGGCCGCCGCTTCGGGGGCGGTCGATGTCCGGCCCGAGCCGGCGGATATGGCCGAGCTGGTGCGCCTCGCGGTCGAGGCCGCTGCCCCGGCAGCGCGTTCGGCAGCGGTGGGCCTGAAGGACGGGACCCTGTGCGTGCGGCTGCCAGCAGTGGTGGACCCCGTCCGGATCGCCCAGTTGCTGGACAACCTGATCTCCAACGGCATCAAGTACACGCGCCCGGGAGGGAGCGTGGAGGTGCGGGCCTCCAGGGTCCCGGGCGGGATCGTGTGCGAGGTCTGCGATACGGGCATCGGCATGAGCGCGGAGGAGGCCGCCGCGGTGTTCACCAGGTTCTACCGGGCCCCGGGAGCGAGGGCAGCCCGGGTCCCCGGCCTTGGCCTGGGCCTGCCGATCGCCCGGTCCATCGTCGAAGGCCACAGTGGCCGCATCGAGTGCTCGAGCAGGCCGGGGGCCGGGACGACGTTCACCGTGTTCCTGCCCGGCCAGGCAAGTCTTGCGAGGCCGGACCTGGAGGCGGGCGCGCCGGCGGGGCGGGGGCCGCAGCAGCACCCCGGGGCCCAGCGGCGATGACATCGGCCGCGCACCGGTCGGCGGCGGGGTGCCCGGGCGCTTTCCGGTCCAGCGCCGGACCGTCCCGCCGCTGTGGCCGTATCTTCCCCTCCAGAGCTATGGCGCGGTGTGCGGCGAGTGCGAGGCGGCGGGGGAGTGGCCGTTTCCCTCACGGGTGTGGGGAGGCATCGATGCGCCGTGGAGGTAGTGCCGTCGGATCGAGGCGACGGTGCACTGCCCGCACTGCCGGATCCTGCTGGCCTCGGGGCCGGCTCCTCCTGAGCGCAGGATGATCTCCATGCTGGCTGCTTCGTTGGCGAGGCGGCGGCCGCCGACCATCGCTGCGGAGACCTTCAGGCTCAGCACAGCATCGAGGGCCTCATCCGGGTGCCCGTCCTGGAGGGCCGCGCTGATCCGGGCGTAGCGCTGCTCCCACAGGTCCACGAACGCGGAGGCGAACCGGTGGCCGGCCCCTGGTATCTCTGCCTCCAGTCCTGCCAGCACATCCAGGTCCAGCAGGGGCGACGGCCTGGCGCCCGGGCGCGGGTGCGGGTCAGGCTTGCCTGGACGGGGGTGCATGGGCGGTCCTCGGGGTCTGTGCGGGTAGGCGGGTCCTCCCAGACTTAGGGCGCTGGGGCGATCGCCGGGACGGGGAAGGCCATGGGCTGGGGAAGGGCGCCGAACAGGTGCCCGGATCCGGCCGCGGCGAGGATGCCCGAGTCGGCGCGGTCGGCGTTGCGGATCAGACGCAGGTGCTCGAGGAAGGCCTGTTCGGGACGGTGGCCGTGGACGAGCAGGAGGGCCCGGAGCCTGGTCCTGGCGTGCTGGGGGAGGTCTGGACTCTCGAGGGCCTCGTGCAGGATGCCGCGGACCTGGTCCTGGAGGGTCCGTTCCTCCGGGCGGCGGGGAGCGGCCCCGTCGCCCTCTGCCGTGGTCTGGGCTTGCTGCATGGTCTGGCTGGGCTTCGTCATCGGGCCTGGTCTCCTCATTGCAGGGTCTGGGTTCCTTCGGCGCGTTCGCCCGCGCCGTGTTCGGGCTGGGGCGCTTCTGCGGCGCCGGTGCGGTAGCGGTAGGTGATGTTCTCGTCGTTGACGATGAAGGTCTCCACATTGCTGCGGGTCCAGGTGAGGATCAGCAGCCCGTAGCGTTCGGCGAGCCGGGCGAGGGTGGCGATGTCGGCGACGTCCACGACGGCGCGCCCCGGTGGGGCGGGGACCGGGTGGACGGGCACCAGGAGGGAGCCCAACCGGTGCCGGATCCGGGCTGCCTCGTCCTGGGGGCCGCGGCGGCGGGCTGCCAGGGCGAGGCCGGCCAGGGCCAACGCGGCGGCGCCGAAGGCCCCTGCGGAGAGGGGCCGGGCTGCGCCTGCACCGAGAGACCAGGCCCCGAGGGTGAGGGAGCGTTCCTTGGCCGCGGGAGCGGCGGCCTTCTGCCCGGTGCTGAGCCCGGCGGTGTCGGCGAGGCTGAGCTGGAGGGGGGCGAGGGTGAGCCTGAGCGCGGGGCTGTAGTCGGCGCCGCCGGCGCGGACGGTGGGGACGACGGCGACCGTCAGGGGCGTCGCAGGGGTGCCGGTGGCCTGGGCGGCGGCCTGAGCCCGGCCCTCGAGGGCGGCCAGGTCGAGGGCGGCCTTGCCGGTCGCGCCGTCGCTGATGGGCTGGGCGCCGGTGAGCGGGACGGTGGCGTGCCAGCCGCCGGGGGCGGAGAGTTCGGCGGCGACGCTGACGGTGCCGGCGGGGCCGTGGTACGTGTAGCCGACGGTGACGTCGCCGGCGAGGACCTTGCGGAAGACCGGATCGGGCGAGGAGACCGTGGTCCCGTCGTAGGCCGCGCTCGGTCTGACGGGGGCGGAGTAGGAGAAGTCCATGCTCCTGCCCGGGGCGGCCCCGCCGGTGGAGGTGCCGGTCTCGGTGGGACCAGACCAGGCCCACGCGCCCAGAGACCCTGAGAGCGCCAGCGCGGCGGCGGCCGTGGCGGTCCATGGGCGCAGGGGGCGCTGGAGGAGCTGGCCGAGCACCTTGTGGCGGGAGGGGGTGCCGGTCTCGAGGTGGCGGGACATGCTGGTTCTCCTTCGGGTCCGGCGGCGTCGGCGACGGGTGAGGGCGGTGGCGCCGCCGCCGAGGAGGGCGAAGGCGGCCAGGGCGAGCACCGGGGGGCTGGTGAGGGCCTTCAGGACGGTGCCGGCCTGGGGCAGGTGCACCACGGCGCGGCCGATGATCTGCTCAGCGGTGGGGTGGTCGATGTCCGTGGACTGGTTGTTGTCGCCCTTGATGGTGAACCCCGCCGCGTCCCCGCCGATGATCCGGTGGAGGGCGATCTCGGGCCCGCCGTGGACGTGGTAGGCAACGATGTCGCCCACCTGGTAGGCGTCGGCGCGGGTGAGTGCGATGAGGTCGCCCTGGTAGTAGACGGGGTTCATGCTCACCCCGTGGGTGACCACGACGGCTGCCTGGCCGCTTACCAGCAGGACCCCCAGGAGGGCCCCGGAAACGGCCGCTGCGGTGGCCGCGACGGCCAGGAGCCGGCGGAGCAGGTTCCTCACGATGGTCCTCCCGGGTAGCGGCGGCAGAAGGGATGCGGCCCGGTGCGGCCCGCCCGCGGCGGGCCGCACCAGGGGCCAGTGCTAGCTGACGGTGACGGCCAGGTTGGTCAGGCCGGTCTGGTAGGTGCCTGCGGTGGCGGGCGTGCAGGTGGCCTTGAACGTGGTTCCGTCGATCGCGGTGCACGTGAAGGCGGTGCCGGATCCGCTGTTCAGGGACACGGTGGGGACCTTCCCCCCGGTGGCGTCGGCGAAGGTGAGGGTGATGGAGTTGACCTCGGTGTTGGAGGGGGCATCGGCGAACGCGTAGTCGACTCCGGACAGGGTCGCGCCCGTCACGCTCTGGGAGACGGTACCGCCGAGGAACTGGGTCGACGGGGCCGTGGTGGCCAGGCCAGTGCCGGTGAAGGCGGTCCCGCCGGCGAGGGCGGCGGCGCTGAGGCCGAGGGCGAGGGCGATCTTCTGGGACTTGCGCATTGTTTCTCTTTCGGTCGTGCAGGCACAGACGGCGCCCGCGACGGCTGCCAGAACGGGTCTGGCTCTCACAAGGGATGTCGGGGCAACAGGGCCCCAGCGGCCTGACCGAGAAGAAGAGAGGTCCCCCCCGAACCTGGGCCGCGGGCCGCACCCGCCCATCTGCTGGAGCGGAAGCTGGATGAGAACTGCCCGACACCTACACGCTATGGGCCGGAAGATCCTCGGATGGCCGGTCTTGGGTGAATCTGCGGGAAGCCTTGGACTCCCCCAGCGGTGGCGCCCTTTCCTGAGCATGGACTTGCACCTGTCGGCTCCAGGGACAGAGCGGCGCGATGGTCTGGGCGGTATTACCGCGGCGAAAACAGGTTTGCACCACGGCTCCTTGGCCCGGGCGACAGGGCCGGGCAACGCTGCCGCCGGCCCAGCTGAGCGCCGAAGTCCGCTGCCTTCAGAGGGCGGAGGCGACTGGGGTGCGGTCAACACTGTCGAGGCGGTGCCGGTCGAGGACCGCGACGTGTGGGCCGAGCCCACATGGATCAGCGGTGCCTCCGGTGGACTCCGCTCCACCGGCATGCCCGCGTGCTCGAACATCTCACGCGGGGCTTCCGGGGCGGCGTGCAGCCACTGAGCGGGAAGACTGTGATCCGCTCCCTCAGTGCGGCGGTTGTTCGCCGCTGCCGCTGCTGCAGGGTCTGCTGCCGGCCCGGGCCGGTCGGGGTCCGTCCAGTCTGTTCAGGCCTGCAGCTGGATGCCGGCCAGGGCGAGCTGGTGCGCGGCTGCATCGAGGACACGGCGGGCCTGGTCCTGCTGCCCTGCAGCCGCGAGGGCCCGACCCAGGAGAAGGGAGGCGTGGGCGGCGTAGTGGTGGGCGAGGAGGTGCCTCTCGGCGTGCACGCTGCGCAGGAGCGTCAGGGCCTGCGCGGGGCTGCCGGTGGCGTAGAGCCAGCGGGCGCGCAGGAGGGACAGTTCGATCTGGTCCTCCCGGGTGCCGCCGATGACGGAGTGGGCCAGTTCTGCCCGCTTGAGGGCGTTCGCGGTCTCCGGTCCGAGGTCCCCCGCGGTGATCCGTGCTGCGGCGGCCGCCTTGGTGAACTCAGCCCAGAGGACGATGTCGTTCGCGGGGGAGAGGGCGCTGCGGGCGCGGGCGTGGCGGCTCGTGCCCTCGGGGTGGTCGCCGCGCAGGAAGGCGACGTTGCCGATGGCGGCGTGGGCTGTGCCCTGCAGCGGTCCGTCGGGTTCGTCCTCTGCCAGGTCTGCGAGGATGCGGCAGTAGTTTCAGGCTTCCTCGAGGTTCCCGGCATCGGCGAGGGAGTCGACGAGGGTCCGGAGGGACTCCAGCAGCACTGGGGTCCGGGGCAGGGCCGTCGCGGCTGCCCGCACGGCCTCGCGTGCGTGCTCGACGGCGTGGCCGATCCGTCCCTGTCCGCGTTCTGAGCGGGCGAGCAGGTCGCGGGCGCGCGCGGCGAGGGGTCCGGATCCGCCGAGGGGGTGCTCCAGGAGGGTGCTGGCCAGGGCTGCGGCCTCGGCGGACTGCCGGAGCTTCATCAGGCTTTCGGCGTGGAGGCAGGTCATGTCCCACCAGGCGCCCTTCTGGCCGGCCTCCTGTGCGGCGTGGGCTGCCTGGGCGGCATGGGCTGCGGCGCTGTCGTATTCGCGGAGGTCGTGGGACTGCTGGGCGGCCATCGAGTGCAGCAGGTATGCAGCCTCGGCGGGGGACGGTGTCTGGTCCCGGGCGTTCAGCTGGGCGGGGGTGAGCTGGAGGCGGCGGGCGAGCTCGCGGATGGCCTCGGGGGTGGGCTCGCACCGGCCTTCCTCGATGAGGGCGATGTAGTCCGGTGGGCATGCGGCCGTGGCGATGTCGGCCCGTGTCAGGCCCCGCGCGGTGCGCTGCGCGCGCAGCTGTCCGCCGAACTCGGTCCCCACGTTGCTGCCCCCCTGCTCTGTCGCGTGTTCGCGGATCGGGCCCTCAGTAGATGAAGTCCTCGTCTCCGCGGCGTACCGTGATTTCGCCCGCGGCCTCGAGGACGCGGATCTGGTAGACGACCTGGGCCCTGGCCTCCTGGACCTCGGAGGCTCGGATCGGGCCGAGGGCCTTGCTCTCGGCCTCGACGAGGTCCCGGTTGCGGTCGGAGATGTTCTCGTGGATCGCCTTCACGACCGGGGCGGGGGCGCCCTTCATGGCCTTGGCCAGCAGGGTGCCTTCCACACCGCGGAGGATCCGCTGGATGTCGCGGCGTTCGAACTTGACCAGGTCGGTGAAGGTCAGCATCTTCGCCCGCACCTCCTCGGCCAGGACGGGGTCGAGGGCGTCGAGGCCTTCCATGACGTCCTGCTCGGTGGCGGCGTCGGACCGGTTGATGATGTCGACCAGGGGCTGGATCCCGCCCAGGGCCTCGGCCTGCTGCCTGGTCCCCTGGCTGGCAGTTCCGAGCCTGGACCTGAGCTCGTCGGCGAGCAGCCCGATGGTCTCCGGAGTGCTCGGCCCCATGGTCGCCAGCGCGCGGGCGACCTGGCCGGCCTGGGCCTGGCCAAGGCCGGCCAGGATCAGGGAGGCGGTCTCGGGCCGCAGATGGGCCAGGATCAGGGCCACCGTCTCAGGCAGCTCGCCGTCGAGGACGGTGAGCAGGTGGCCGGTGTCGACGGTCTCGAGGAACTCGAAGGCGTTCCCCGCCATGCTCGCCGCGAGCCGCCCCATCACGCCCTCGGCGCGGTCGGCGCCGAGGGATGCCTGCAGTAGTCCCTGCGCGAGCGCGCGTCCGCCGAGCACCGGGCGGCGGCCGGTGACGACGAGGTCGTGGAATTCGGCGATGACCTGATCGGACACGTCGGCGTCCACCCGGCCGAGCCGGACGATCTCGGCGGCGACTGCCTCCGCCTCGGCCTCGGTGAACTGGGCCATCACCCGCACTGCGGATTCGGTGCTCATCTGCATCAGCACGATCGCTGCCTTCTGCATGCCCGTCAGCGCCACCGCGACGCCCGCCCCGGTCATGCCCACGACCCCGCGCGCCCGCACCGCGCGGCGGCCGCGAAGCAGCAGGGATGGGCGAGTCCGGGCGAAGGCCGCGGCCCCGGGCGTGCGGCCACACCGGCGGGTGCGCCCGGAAGGATTCTGGCTGGGTTGGGCATGGTGGATGGTTCTTTCGTTCCTCGGGGTGCCGACGTCGTGGCGGTCACGCGGCAGGACATTTAAAGGTGCCTGGGCGTGAAGGGGCCGCCGGAGCAGGGCCGCCATTCTCCTGACAGGCGAGATGGACCAGAATTGACCGACTGTACAGATAATCGGTATTCGAGTCGCTTGATTATCGATTGGTATGACGTCGTTTGTCAATTCAGGCCCGTGCGCGCCGGGCCTGCTCTCAGGTTCGGGCTCTACTGTGGCGAGCGCACGATTTCTTTTTGGAAGATGGGGAGCAGCAGGACGATGGGGGAGACGGTCATTCCCGCGCTGGCGACGGGAGGGACGGCGGCGCGCGCAATCCGGCGGCTCATGGAGGTCGGGGATGCGTCGCGGCGGTCCTACGCCAGAAGGCTGGGCTTGGGCCGGAGCGACTACCTGGCCCTGTCGTACATCTACTGTGAAGGTCCGATCCAGCCCCGGGACCTCGGGAGTCGGCTGGGCCTGGGTTCTGGAACGCTGACGCCCCTGCTGGACCGGCTCGAGCAGCGCGGATATGCCGCGCGCACGAACCACCCGGCGGACCGGCGCCGCCTCCTCATCGTGATGACGCCTGCCGGGAAGGCCGTCATGGACGATGCCTTCGCCGAGTTCGACGGCATCGTGGATGCCGCACTGGACGAAATCGGTGCCGGCGTCGGCCTCGCCGAGTTCGCCAGACTCCTCGAGCAGCTCTCCGGAGCCCTCGCCCTGCGCACGGGTCCCATCGGCTCGCCCGACACCTCTGCCGCGGCCGCACAAGGAGCCTGAGGCCCGCTGTTAGGCCCAGTCCCGGTCGAACGGCCGCTCTCGAGCAGCCCCGTCGCCGGCAGGGCCAAGTCTCCCGCACCGTCCGCACCGGTCGCGCATATGTCAGGCGGGCCGGCCGCGCGCGGCGGGCCGCCGTGTCGACGTCGGCCGCTTCCGCGACGTCCCGTTCAGCCGGGTGCGGTCCGGGCGGGGGAACGTGAATGGTCAGCGGCGGGGTCCGAGGGGACCTGCACCCCATTGGGCACGCATGAGTGCAGGCTCCACTTGACACTGATGGACGCTCCCCATAGCTTCTGATCCGTCGAGCTTGCCTGTCAGTTATGGGGGGAGCTGGACCGCGCGGTGCCCTGTCCTTACCCCCCCACGAGGCGGGCGCTGCGCGCACCCGTCCCGGGGCGCACGGGCCGGGGTGCGGCCGGCCGAGCCGCCTCCGGTGGCCGGACGACACAGATGCGGACTAGTGGCAGCTCACGACGGGCTTCAGCCGCGGTCCGGCTGCCAGCCACCGACCGTGCGTTCGCACGCTGGCGGCGCACCAACGGCCACGCGGGCGCCTTTTCGGCCTGCTCGGGCAGCGGCGCCTTTGCGGTGCCGTGGACGGCGGAACCGCGGCGTCCCAGACTGGGCGTATGCCGATTGTGGAGATCCCTATCGCCCGGCTCTCCCCGGACTCGATTGAACGAAGCCGGCCCCATCTGGATCCGGAACGGGTGTCGTACTACGTCGAGCACTTCGACGAAGCCAGCCCCGTGGTGGTCTTCGACGTCGGCGGAGTGCTGCTGCTCGCGGACGGTCACCACCGTCTGGCCGCCGCCCAGCAGCTCGGCCTGACGACCGTGAAGGCCGACCTGCGCCACGGGCAGAGGGCTGACGCCCTCCAGTTCGCGGTCGACCTCGCAAGACGGCAACGCGGCCTCACCAAGCAGGAGATCCTCGAGGCCATCTCCCGCCGTGGCCGGACCGTCGAGGAGCGATGAAGTTCCACAGGCCCTCCGTGCACGGGCCCGGGCCGAGGGAGATGTCGTGGCCGACCGGTTCGAGGACTGACGCATGGGAAGGCCCCCGGCTGCACCTGGTCGGCAGATCTGCCGGGGACGGCCGGGAGCCTTCAGAGGGGGACCTCAGGTCACGGTGCCGAGGGGTTGGTGTAGGTGTAGGGCCCAGGGAGGGTGATCGTTGCATCGGACGTCGTGTCGGTGATCACGACGTTGGTGTAGACGACGGACACCAGGGTCGTTGTCTGTCCCGGAGGGCAGCTGAAGCCCAGACTGGCGGCGGTGGGCACGGCCATGGTCTGTGTCCCGGTCACGTTGCCGTTCTTGTCGGCGGTGAAGGGCTGCGGCGGCGCGACCACCTTGGTCTGGAACGTGGTCTTGTTCGACGCTGACGGGTTCTTGTTGCCGCCGTTGACGCACTCGTAGGTCACCGCGGCGTTGGCGGAGCTGGTGATGTACTCAGTCGATCCGGAGGCCAGGCCTGCCTCCTTGAAGTGGACGACGAGGCTGGAACCAGACGTTGTAGCGGTCGTTCCGCCGTTGACGAAGTGGGCGTTGCCGTTGGCCGCCGAGGCGGGGCTGATGTAGAGGAAGAAGGCTGCGAACAGCGCGGCAACGATGCCGAAGATTCGCTTGAACACGGGAGATCTCCTGCGGCAAATGATGGTTTGTGGCAGTTCCTCCGGCAGCGGTGTCGGAGGGCAATGGACCCCCAGCCAGTCCGCTCAGTTGCACGGCAGCGCCCGGCGCTCGAGATGGCCAGACCCTGCACGATAAACGGTAGTACCGCTCTGACCATGTCGCATGGGCCCTATTCCCCTCCCAATGAACATGGCGGGACGCTAACTGGCATCGCAGAGCTCCACGGAATGACCTCCGGCACGCGGACGGAGCCGTTGGGTCGGCCGTGGAAGCCCCCCATGAGTGAAACTCCCGCGGCCGGCCCCCGAAGGCGGTCCTACTTGTTGTCGCAGACCCCTGCCTTGAACCCGGGATGGGGGTTGCCATTCTGGCCCGGGACACACTGGGTGTCGCCCGGGCCGGGCTGGTCAGCGAACGCAGGCCCCGCGGCGGAGACTGCTCCCAGGGTCAGTGCGGCGGCGAGTGCCACTGCTGCTTTGCGCATGGTGCTTCCTTTCCGTTGATCCTGTAGAGGCGGACCGGCTCGAGGAGACCGACCGGTCACGAGAGGGTCATACCCGATGCGTCACAACTTAGTCATCAGATTCACCGTGATTTGTCATATTCGACGAATTGCCGGCGCGAATGCCCGGGGCGGCGGAGGCAGGTCCATGAGTGGGGCGCTCGAGCGCCGCGTGCGAAGGGGTTTGGGCGTCGCGGAATCGGGCAATAAGGCGCCCGGCGGGCCGGATCCTGTTGGCGACGGTTCGGAAGGGCCGCCGTAATCCCGACGGAAGCCTGGGGGGAGTATCCAAATGGGCGTCGAGCTCCACCACGAACCAGCGGGACCGGTGTACGAGGACATCCTCCGCCAGATCGCCCACACCAAGGCCCACGGAACGACCAGGCAGCGGTTCACCGTCGACACCTGGGAGCCGGCCGTCCACGCGCACGGCCCCGGCGGCCCCCTCATCGGCGACCCATGCAAGCGGTGCGGGAAGCCCTGGCCCTGCCGGTTCCTGCTCAACCTGCTCGACAGCGACCTGGTCACCGAACATGGGCACCTGTCCTAGGGATCCCGTCCCCGTTGGCGGGGCTGGCGCTCAGCGGGCGTCCGCCGGCTCGGCCACCGGCGGATCGTCCGCGCTGCGCGCCGACTCAACTGCGGCCTGCCGGCACCTCGAGCCGTACACGATCTTGCCGGTCGCGCTGATCTGGAGCGCGAGCTCGCGCGTGGTCTTGATGCCGCGGCCTAGTTCGCGGCCAAGGGCGTCGCCCGGATCGAGCGGCTGATGACCGACAACGCCTTCGCCTGCCGGCACTCCAACAACCTCAAGGACGTCTGCGCCGCACTGGAGATCAGGCAGAAGTTCATCCGCCCCCACTGCCCCTGGCAGAACGGCGCCCTGGTGCCGCGGAGGAGCATGGGGAGACGGGTGCCCGCTGGCCGCCGGTGGACCGATCTCCTGTTGTCGGCCGGGGCGCCGGAGCCCGTTCCCCGCTCCTCCAGCCCGGTACAGGGCAGGACCGGCAACCGCGCGCGGCGCCCGCCGTCCGATGGCGCCGCTGTAGTCTGTGCCGGAGATGCTGTCCATCGGGGGCGACGGCCGGGGGAAGGGGGGACTGCTGTGGCAGGACAGGCGGGGAGGGACTGGGCCCGGGCCTGCATGTCTGCTTCCACCGGCTCCCGCGGTGGAAGCGGGGGCGCGGTCAGCCGAGGTGCCGCCGGCTTTCTCGGTGGCCTCGGTACCGGTTCGCCATCCTCTTCCCCTGTCCGCACCGGGCCCAGGGAGGAGACTGCACCGGAAGGCGGCGCAGGGACGGAGCGAGAGGAGCAGCGCGATGGCTGAGGGAAGGCCAAGGGCAGTGGTCATCGAGGACGACGACGACGTGCGCGGACTGGTCCAGGCCGTCCTCGCCGCCGCCGGGCTCCAGGTGGACGCTCTCGCTGCCGGCCCGGAGGGTATCGAGGCTGTCAGGGAGCATGGGACGGACCTGGTCGTCCTGGACTACGGGCTGCCGCACATGGACGGCGCCCAGGTCGCTGCCGGGATCCGGGCCATCAGCGCAGTGCCGATCCTGCTGCTCACTGGCCGAGAGGACCTCGTCCGGGATCTGCCTGCCGGGGTCACGGATGCCATGGCCAAGCCCTTCACCGTCGCCGAGCTCCGCCAGCGGGTACAAGCCCTGCTGCTGCCCTGACCGCCCGGCCGCAGTCCTGCAACAGGATCAGTGGGAGCAGCCGTCCACCCATGCAGTCCTCAGGGAGGCCACCGTGAGGGTCCCGCACTCGGCGATCTGGGCACACAGCGGCCCGGCGTCCCCGTCCCGGGAGCGCAGGAAGCCTTCCAGGGCCGCGGCCCGGGAGGCCAACGGGTGGGCCCCGACCATCATCGAGGAGACCTTCAGGCTCAGCACCGCATCCAGGGCATCCTCTCTCGAGCCGGCCGCGACCGCTGCGGCGATCCTGGCGTACCGGTGCGCCCACAGCCGCACGAATTCGGCAGCGAACCTGCGTCCGGCGCCCGGGAGGTCCGCCTCCAGCTCCGCCTGGACAGCACCGTCCACCAGGGCAGGGACCCACAGGCCCGGGGGCGCACCTCCGGGGCACAGCTGACCATCCAATACAGGCCTCCAGACCTCGGCTTCCAAATGCCCCCAGCCTACGGCCGCGCCCTCGCCCCCACCGGGCAGACGCGGAGAAACTGCGCTGAAACTGAGAGTGCTGTTCCAGTGCCAGAGGAGGCCTGAGCGGCTGGCGCCCAAGGGGCCTTGAGGATTTGGCCGGTTCCAGACCGGAACACCGCGGGGAGTGCAGCGTCGCTGTCGACTAGGGCGAGCCGTGACAGGGCGTGCTCTCTCCGGGCGGATCGCCCGCTTTGAGGAGAATGACGGGCGTTGCGGGCAGGGCTCTGGCCCTAGGCCGATCTGCCGGGCCCGTTTGGGCGCCGGGTCCTGCGCCGGGCCCGCGCGCCTGTGCCAGAGCCTCGTCCCGGTCAGAGTCGGGCAGGTCATCAGATCCGGCGGACATGCTGACCATTATTGCGGGCTGCGCCGACATGTCGATCGCAGCTCATCAAGGCCGCTGAATAGGGCAGCCCGTCACAGCGGGGCCGCTCTTCTCGGCTGAAGCGCAAGAGCCCGGGCGGCGTTGGCCGGGACTGGGCCCTCCGGTTCTCTGCCGAACGGGCTCGTCATGGCGGCCGGCCATCCTACTTCAGCTTGTGTGGGTTTGTGCTGCCTCAGTGGGCACACGCGGTGGAGCGGGAGGTCAGGCCCTGTGGACGACGGAGGCCGCGGCCTGCATCTGGGCGGGTGCGTGCAGGCCGGGCAGCAGGGCCGGGTTGGCGGGGACGAAGCAGGCGAAGACGATGAGTGCGACTCCGACGGTCCTGCTCAGTCCCCGGCCGTGGCTCCATGTCTTCTCCAGCAGCACGGTCGCGGCGATTGCCGCCATCCATGCAAGGTTCGTCAGTCCGACCGCGGTCAGCACAAGCATCAGGCCCCAGCAGCATCCGATGCAGTAGGCTGCGGCCGCGGGGGCCCCCATCGCGAGCTGGGCGGCGAGCAGCGCGAGCACGAAGGCGATTGCCCCGAAAACAGCCCAGGACACCAGGTAGCCGGCCACGAGCGCGGCCGTCCGCGCCGCCCGCAGAGGCGGGTCGGGCACGGCCCGCAGGGATCGGAGGTAGGCGGTAGCAAGCGGGGCCAGGGCCGGGAACATCATGGCGGCCATCATGAGGGACCACACGAGCAGGAAGCCTGCGAGGTCCAAGCCCATCGTCCCGGGACCGGGGGACATGTCCCCGGTCCCGAGGAAGTACCAGGCGATGGCCGCCCAGCCGAGCAGCACGAGAAGTGCCGAGCGGTTGCGGGCGGCCAGATGTGCCTGCCCCGCCATGTCAGGCCGACCAGGCGAAGGGTGCCGAGGAGGAGTTCTTCCCGGTGTTGTCCCACCTGAGCCCGAACACGTCCACGGTGGACGCGGTGGCGTGCCCGGCAGCCAGGGTGTCGGCGGGGAAGCCGACGCCGCTGACCTTCACGCCGGCGCCGGTGGGGTCGAGCGGGGAGACGAAGTCCTCCACCGCGATGTCGACGGCGCCTCCGACTGTCACCCGGTGCTCGCGGCCGTCGTCGGCGTAGGCGATCTCGCGGGACTCCATGCCCAGTATCTCGCCCACCAGCGGGCCGAGGCCCTCCATCGGTCCGCCGCGCTGGCCTCCGAAGACGGCCCCGAGCGCGTCAGCCTGCTGCGGCGATGCCGCGGCATCCATCAGCACTCCCATTCGCCAGCGGCCCTCGCCCATCAGGGCAGGCGTGTCCGCCACGACGACGACGGTCAGGCCGCCAACATCGACCCCGTCGACTTCTCCTGTGTCGATGTGGAACGCCAGCAGCACATCGCACCGGTCGTTGTCGGCCGGGGCCGTGAGGCCCGAGGTCGAACACGGGCAGACCATGTCACAGTTGCAGTTTTCGAAGTACGTGCCTTCGAGCCGCCATGCCATGGCGAGCTCCTTTCGACGAAGGACCTCCCCGCACCGAACCCCTTACGGTCGGCACTGTCCTCCCGGCAAGCACCGCCGTCAAGAGGCGGCAGACCCCTAGGAATCCCGGATGTCTGCCGGATTCCGTCGACTGGGTGACGACTCCCGAAACGGTGACGGACGTGGGCCACCACCGGTGGGAATGGTGGAGTGCATCGACGGCTTCCCGGCAGTAGCCAGCTGGTCGTGGCCGTCGCACGGTTCGGGCCATTCGGGGCCTGCAGGGGCCCTGGCACCTGAACAGGATGGCGCGCGCACAGGAACCGCCCTCTGCGCCTCTGGCCAGGTCGATGCGGAGACACGCCCTGGGCGATCGGTAACTGGCCACGAGCAGGGATCTGTCTGACAGGCCTCAGGCGGCCTGCCGGAGTGTCAGGGCATGATCTTGTACAGGTCGATGACTGTCTCCTCGGGGGGGCGAGGTGAATCCGCCTTCGATGCCCCCAGCTCTCCTTTGACTGGTGGACGGCCATGATTGTCCATCCTCCGGCCGAAGGTCCTGCGGCGTGGAAGATCTGGCCTTCGGGAAGGAGGCCTTCGCCTGGGTGGACGGCGGCGATCGAGGCCTCGTACTGCTCCTTCGTGCCTCCGGGGAAGAAGTGCACGACTCCGTATGGGGTGGTTCCCATGTCTGCTCCTTGGATGGTCCGGACGTGTTGTGTTTCTGCTCCGCTGAGGGTCAGCTCCAGAAGTCGTCCGCGGTGGCCGTGTCCTCGAAGAACTCACGGCCTTCGACGACCTTTCCGTCCCGGAGGACGAACACGATGGCCGTGGCCACGTCCAGGGTCTTCCCGTTGTTCTCGGCGTGGCTCTGCTGGATCCCGACCGTGTGGCTTTCGCCGCCGACGATGTCCTGGACAGCTGCCTGGAACGAACCGTGGGAACGCGCGCCCAACTCGCCGAAGTAGGCCAGGATCGCATCGCGTCCCTGCTTGGCCCCGGACAGTACGCCCCTGCCGGCGGCGTACCAGACCGCGTCCTCGGCGAACAGCTCGCTGAGGGCCGCCAGATCCCCTGCATTGAAGGCCTCGTACCCACGCCGGACCACTTCCGCGTTCTCTGTAGCGCCCATGTCGGATACCTCACCGTCATCCTTGTCGGTCGATGGACGGCTCAAGGCTATTCCCGGCCCGGGATGACCGTCTCAGGTCAGAAGGCTGAGGTCCGACCCGGAAAGGACGTGCGAAGCGGTGCCCCGGGCCGCAGGCCTCGCCCCGTGTCGGATCGCGGCTCGACTGCCGTTGCCTGGCCGAGACCGGTACGCGCGGGCCGCCCATCGACGTCAGGCCAGAACCGCGGCCATCGTCGCCGCGCGGGTCAGCCGGGCGGGCGCTGGCAGGGCCGCCGCGACGAGCGGTGCAGCGATGGGCGCTTGAAGAATCCTGACGTTGGTGCCTGACCCGCGCCGGTCTGCCTTTGTGGACGTCGAGGCGTCGGGGACGGCGCGGAGGCTGCCCGTAATCCCAGTGTCCGGGTCCCGGCGTCAGGACCGGCGGTGTGTCAGTGGGCTGCCGGGCGGAGGTGGGATGCGAGGACCTCCGCGGACTTCTCGAGCTCGACAGTGCCGTCGGCGACGCCCACCACGAGGTCGAACACCTGGTCGGCGCCCATGTCGTGCTCTGCTCCGTTCAGGGCGAGGAAGACCACGACGAGCACCCAGGCGGTGCGCTTGTTCCCGTCGACCAGCGGGTGGTTGCGGACGGTGGATTCCAGCAGGGCGGCGGCCTGGAGGGGGAGTGCGGGGTAGGCGGGCTGGCCCATCACGGTGGTGGCCGGGCGGGCGAGCGCCGAGCCGAGGAGCCCGGCGTCGCGCACATGGAATCCCAGCCGTGCCACGAGGGCGAGGGCCTCGTCGAGTTCGAGGAAGGCGCTCACGCGTCGGCGAGCCGCTGGAGCGCCTCGGCGTCGTGGGAGAGGGCGAACTGGAACCCGCGCTCGATCACGGCCGCGCGGCGGCTGCGCTCGACGAGCTGGCGTGCGCCTTCGACGACGAGCGCGCTCTTGGAGGTGTGGCTTTCGGCGGCGAGGCGGTCCAGCTCACGGTCGAGGTCTTCAGGGAGCCTGAGTGTCATGGCCATCCCCTCATGATACCAACGCGGTACCAAGCTGGGCATGGGCATGTGTTCGCCAGTGGACCTGCCGAGGGGGAGGCCGATGGAGGCCTGCTGGCGGCGACAGGTGTCCGTCGGACTGCTGTGGGCCACACGTCCGGCGCTCCGCTCGGCCGATGGCCGGAGGAGGGCCCGGCGGCGCGGCCGACACCGAGGGCCCGTCCGTGTCGGCTGGCTCGAGCACTTGAATCCTGAGCCTGTGGCGCCCGTTCAGTCTTCGCCATTGCTCGCGTGGCCCCCTGCCGTCCTGCCCGGCGGCCATTGGAAGCGGCTACGGTCATGCCGGCCCGGGTGCTCGCCGAGAGCTGGTCGGGACTCCTCATCCTGTCCGGCACGCCTCATCTGGCCGGAGCCGCCCATGGTCCATCATTCTTCGGCCTCCTCAACGGGACAGCACAGGCGGGCTGGCCCGCCCACCGGTGTGGAACCTGCCGTAGTGGCTATCGTCGGCGGAACGCCGGCCCCGGTGGGGGCGGGACAGCGTCTCTGGCGCGCTCGTCGGCCGCTCTGCGCCGTCTGAGTTCGAGGACCAGGCTCTCCTGTCCGCGGGCCATGGCCCAGCGGTGGTTCGCTGCGAAGACGGGCTTGAACAGCCAGCTCAGCCGGCGCAGGAGGGGCTTTCCGACGCTGACGTCCCAGTCGTAGCGGATCACTGTTTCGGGGCCGTCCTGGACGAGGGTCCACCGGCCCGTGCCGTTGAGGTCGCCGGTTGCCGCGATGGCGAAGCCCTCTGGGGTGATCGGTGCGGTCACCTCGAGGTCCCAGCGGAGCGTGTACGGGAGCCAGCCCTTGGTGAAGAGGGCCGCACGGCGCCCCAATCCGTCGGCCGCGCCGGTTTCAAGCGGGAAGACCTGGAGGTAGACCGAGGGCCACCACCGGGGAAGGTCCTCGACACGCGCCAGAACCCGGATGACCTCCTCCCGCGTCCCGGCGACGCGCCACACTGTCAGGAACGAGTAGTCCGTCGCCGCCACTGTCCTTCCCTTCCGGCCCCTCCCACGCCCAGTATGCCCGCGGACAGCCCGCGCAGGCAGTGGGGTGGCTGCGCCAGCGGCGGAGGTCTTGGCCAGAGGCGGGCACGGTCTCCGGTGGGCGGCCCTGTCCCGTGGGAGGCTACGGCACGGGCACGTCGGTGAGGAAGGAGACTTTGGCGATTGCCTGCCGGTAGGCCTGGATCACGTCTTCGAGGGGCACGTTCCCGAGCTGGAGGGACAGCTGCAGTCCCTCCAGCTCTCCCAGGCATGCCTCGGCGGCGCTGACTTGGGAGGCGACGTTTGAGGAGTTGGCCAGGTTGGTCGCTACTGCGGCTGCGAGGGAGAGCAGGACCGCGGCGAGGCAGAGGACGCGCCAGACAATGGAGTCGTCGGGAAGCGCGAGCAGGTTCTTGACCGCGTCGGTGAACCTGCTTCCGCCGGCCGCGGGGCCGACGGTGAAGGCTGCGGCCAGGGAGCTGCCGAGGATGCTGATGTTGGTCAGTCGGCTCCTCCGCGGACGGGTGCGGCGGAGGAAGTCCCGGATTGTTCCGCGCCGCTCCTCAATCCGGGTCGACAGTTCCTTCCGGGCGCCGGCGTCCTCGTCCATGTCCGACCTCCATGGTGAGTGGTTGTCGAGGATGGCTCCCAGTGTGTCAGCGGCGAAGTGCGATGTATACGGGACATGGGCCTTCTCACCCGCCGGCGCCGGGAGCGGTCACCATGGCTGCTCTGCGGGACGCACCCTCCACCACGCTTCTCGCCGCCTGAAGCAGCCAGCCCGCCGGATCCGCGCCTCAGATCGGGAAGCTGTAAGGGACTGAGCGCGGCAGCCCCAAGTCGTCCAGGTTCTCGTTGAGTGCCTGTGCGATCAGGTCTCGTTCAAAGCTGGGAAGGCTGGTGAGTCCTTCGAGGAAGGACTCGAGTCGGTGCTCGTACGCGTTGCCGCCGACTCCGAGGTAGCGGGTCCACAGCTCGCCCATAGAGAGCCCTGACGTGGCGAACGCCGAGGCGAGGGCGTCCCGCTGCCTGTCCGGGTCTGTCTCGACCGGGATCGGGCGACGCTCCGCTCGATGCTTGCCTGGGTGGTCGTCGCGGGCCTGCTGAGCCCGGTTCTCTGGATGGAGACGGCGGTCAGGAGCGCGGGGGTCGGGACTTTCGTTTTGCTCGGAAGACATGGTGCTGAACCTCCAGAGGGCCGGACCGGCGCCGGCTGATGGGTCGCAGCCCGCTTCTCGGCTGCAGTGGCTCGATGCAGCGGGAACTTCCGAGGAGCACCTTGCGTCAGGCCACGCCCCACAACGGTACGCCCGTGCAGAAGCGTGAGGAACCCCACGCCTGGGCGGGGGGCTGAAGAGCCGTTGACAACAGCATGGGGATCCCTGCGGATGTGCGCACCCGCCCGGAACCGGCTGGCCCCTCGTTCGTCGGGAGCGCCGGGCAGGGGTTGGTTGCCGCGGCAGCGGCGGAGCGCTTCACAATCCTGTGAGCGATTCGATGGGGAGCTGCAGCTGGGCCAGAATCGGGGAACGAGTGGGGGCTCGCCTATGAGGTGCGACTGCACAACCGGAAGGCGGCAGATGGACCCCTACGAGGTTCACCACATCCACAGCAACTGGATCGAAGCAGACACGCAGCGTGTCGAACCTGGGGGCGACCTGGAGCGGGTCTACACGTGTACCAGGCCAGGATGCGGCTGGTCCTGGCAGGCGTCGACCGGAGGGGAGGGAAGCTCCAGCTGAGCCTGATGGCGGCGTAGCAGCCCGCATCCAGGCGGCGGGGGCGCTCCTCAGAGGCTCTGCGTCGGCTCCTTGCCACGGCGGACAGCGCGGCCGGCTGTGCCTGTGCGGCAGCCGATCTCCCATGCGCATCCGCCCCCGGGGAGGATGCGCCCTTCTTGGCAATGTCAACCCGAACGAGGGCCAGGGTGACGGCTTGATTCGGGACCAGTCCGGGGTGCTGTGCCGGTGACTGGGATGTTGCTCTCGTCGTGCGTTCACCGTGCATCTCATCGCGCGGGGTAAACGTGGCCTCGGCCGCCCCAAGCCGCCGGGGGACATGGAGCGCACGGCATGGCGCGTTGGTCGGCCGGCTTACGGGCGCGGTTCCATCGGCTAACGGCGCGACTAAGGCGGTCCACCTTGCCAAACGGTGCGGAGCAACTTGGGGTTGCTGCGGCATGATGGCTGCATGTTCAGCGAAGAGACACAGCGATGGGGCACGGGCTCATTCCGCGCCCCAGCTCTCGAGTGCCCTGTGTAGGCGTGCGAAGCGCAACTGGGCCCCGACCTCCCCCGGCCAGCCTCGAGACCTCCTTGCGGAGACGGATGGCATCGAGGGCCAGTAGGGCCTCAGCTTGCTGTGGACCACTCGTCGCCGGCGTTGCTAGGGGACGGTGAGGATGATTTTGCCGTGGGCGCTCCCGTCGCGCATACGGTCGGCGGCCCCGTTGGCCTGATCGAAGGGGAGGATGCTGGCGATGATGGGGCGGACGCTGCCCTGTGCGACTGCGGGCAGGACCCGAGGTGTCAACGCGGCGATCACGCGGGCGAGTTCGTCTGCGCGGGCGAACCCAAAGGAGACGCCTGTGAGCCGGAGGTGGCGATAGGAGAGAGCGTCAAGGTTGATGGTCGATTCCGCTTGGTCCAGGCGTCCGATGTTGACGATCTGGCCGTCCACCCGGGTGGCTGGGAGGCAGGCGGCGAGGGTTTCTCCGCCGACGTGGTCCAGGACAATGTCGGCGCCCTGGTCGCCGGTCGCTTCCAGCACCACCGCGGTGAGGTCGTCACTGGAGGTGGCGATGACGACGTCGGCGCGGGCGTTGCTGAGCAGTTCCTTCTTGGACCCGGTCCTTGTGGTTGCGATGACGGTCTTTGCTCCCAGGCTTTTGGCGATCTGGACGCCGATGAGTCCGATGCTCGACGTCGCCCCGGTGACGAGTACGGTCTGACCGGGGACAAAACCACCGACGGCCAGCGCGCCGTGCTCGGTGAGCAGCCCTGTGGGGAGGGCTGAGGCTTCCTCGTAGGCGACGCCTTCGGGGATTGGCATGGTCTGGCGATGGTCTGCCAGGACGTACTGTGCGAAGGCGCCCTCGGTTATGCCCATGACCCGTTGACCGATGCTGACACCGTCGGCGCCCTCGCCGATGGCGGCTATTTCTCCGGCGAACTCGAAACCCGCGAGATAGGCTTCGCCGCTGCCGGAAGCGGAGTCGGCTGCCTCCAGCATCTGCATGTCGGCATTGTTGAGCGAGACTGCGCGGCTGCGTACCAGCACCTGGCCTGGTCCGGGCTCCGGTACAGCTACTGCTCTGGCCTCCCAATCCGGGCCGGCGCCGCCGAACAGGGCGGTCATGGTTTTCGTCATGTGGTGTTCCTTACGTGGGTTGGTGATTGGTCATCAGGACTATGACTGATGGCACGACCGGTATAGCTCCCCGGGCTTTTTGCCGTTCGAAGATGCCGCCAGCGCCAGCGGGTCACGGGCGGCAACGAGTGTGCTGAGCCAGACGAGGACGGCGAGGATGGCGTAGCCGAGCGTGATTGTCGGGAGGCTGACGGCTCGGCTTGCCTGCCCGGCGATGAGACCGGGGACGGCGGAGCCGGTGTAGGAGATGGCGTAGATGACTGCGAGAAGGCCTGCGCGTTCCCGCGGGAGCGCCTCGGGCAGGAGAGTATTCATGCTGCCAGAGGTGGCGATGCCCATCCCGATGCCGCCGACAAGCCCCGCCACGATGAACACGCCAAGGATCCCGGCGGTGCTGGGGTATGTGAGGCCGACACCGGCCGCAGCGACGAATGTCATCCCGATCCGTTGCGCGGCCGTCCGGGTGAAGCGTCCGGCAATGAACCCGCCAAAGAAACTTGGCCCCATGTAGGAGGCGAACACCGCGGCCGCGGCGAGCGGGCTGTGGGAGCCGAGGTTCTCGGCAGCAATAGAAGGCCCGAACGAGGTGAAGTACCCACCGAACGCCCAAGTCGCGACGAAGACGCCGGAGGCGACCGGCAGGTACCGGCGGGACGCCTTTGGGAAGGCGAGCCGGGGAATCAGTGAGGACCAGGCGCCTCCGGTGTGGGCCACGGATTCGGGGCGGGTCGCAAACGCGATCGCGAGCCGAGCAGGATGACAGCGAACACCCAGAATGGCAGCTCCCGGGGGGCCGGTGCGAACTGGACGAGCACGCCGGAGACGAAGACGCCGAGGGCGAGCCCGACGGTGGCGGCAGCGGTGGTGACGGCAGGGACAAGCCAGTTGGGGCGCCGCGGTGCCGTATCAACGACGTAGGCGTCGATGGCGCTGGAGGCAAGGCCGGCGGCGAGCCCTTGGAGGGAGCGGCCGATAAGCAGCGGGAGGAAGCTGTGGACGAAGAGCAGCGTGATGCAGCCGGCGACGGCGAGCAGGAGCGCGGCGATGGCGAACGGGCGGCGTCCGTGGTGGTTTGAGAGCCGGCCGAGGACGAGCAGGGCGAAGACTGCGCAGGCGAAGTAGGCGACGGTGACCAGTGAGAACTCGTCGTTGGTCAGACGGTTTTCTGTTCGGTAGGTGTCATAGAGCGGGATGGGTGTTGCGCCGGCGGCGAAGACCGCGAGGAATGAGATCGCCGCCGCGACGAAGCCGCGCGCCGGGGCCGGGTCCGTCGAGTGTGTGGTGGTCATGTGCTTCCTGGTGTGACGAGCCCGGAGCATGGGTGTTCCGGGCTCGTCGGCGAGGCGAAGGGGAGGGGCTACGCCTGAGCAGTGCCGTTGTATTCGTCGTCGGTAATATGCTCGCCCCAAATGGTGGTTTTCGCGGGGTCTTCACCGTTCTGGAGCATGGCGATGTGTTCCATGAAGCAACCGGGGGCGGCGGCGTGCCAGTGCTCCTCGCCGGGCGGGGTGTACAAGGTCTGGCCGGGCTGGACTTCGATGATCTTGCCGTCGCGGCCTCCGAAGCGTGCGACACCCTGAGTGACGCGGAGGTACTGGCCGAGCTCGTGGGAGTGCCAGGCGGTGCGGGCGCCGGGAGCGAACCGGACGGTCGCGACGACCATCGTCTGGCCAGGTTCGTGGGGCAGCGCGATCGGGTCGAGCCACACGTCGCCGGCGAACTGCGAGGCCGGGTTCTTCGAGGTGGGCACGGAGGGTTCGATATTCATGATGATCCTTACTTGTTGTCGGTGAAGAGCTGCTTGGCGACGGCCATCGCACCCATGCCCTTGGGCCAGCCGGCGTAGAGCGTGACGTGGGTGATGGCTTCGATGAGCTCCTCCCTGGTTACGCCGTTCTCAACGGCGCGGCCGAGGTGGAACCCGAGCTGGTCGGTGTTCCCGCCGGCAGTGAGCACGGCCACCGTGATGAGGCTGCGGTCCCGTGCGGAAAGTTCGGGTCGGTTCCAGACGTCCTCGAAGAGCACGTCATCGGTGAGCTCGGCGAGTTTCGGTGCGAACTCGCCGAACACCTTCCGGCCGCCTCCGAGCTGCTTGGGTTGGTCAGCCATGATGGTCCTTCTTTCGGTTTGGAACCTGTACCGGTCGGTCGGCTTTCGGGTTACTGGGCCTCGTGGGCGAGCGAGGACAACAGGTCGCGGTGTGCGGCAGCCTGGTCAAGCAGGGTCTGGGCTTTCTGCTCCAGGGCGCTGACGGCGTCAGCGCCGGCGGCCCACCGGGCCGGCGGGTTCTCTTCGGCGGCGATGGTGAGGAGGGCCGCGGCGAATTTCGCGGGATCCCCGGGCTGGGTGCCATTCATGGCCTTCCAGTCCTGGATGGTTTGCCGGGTCCGTTCGGCGTAGTCGGGGATGGACAGCTCGGGCCAGATCGCGGAAGCACCCTCGACGAGCAGTTCGGTGCGGAAGAACCCGGGTTCGACGATGGTGGTGCGGATCCCGTAGGGCTCGACGTCGGTGGACAGGGTTTCCATCCAGCCTTCGAGGGCGAACTTCGAGGTCGCGTAGGCGGAACAGAAGTCCACTCCGACGACGCCGGCCACGGAGGTGATCGTGATGACGTGCCCGGAGCGCTGGCGACGCATGACCGGTAGGACCGCACGGGTGACGTTCATCGGTCCGAAGAGGTTCGTCTCGAGCTGGGCGCGGACCTGTTCAGGGCTGACTTCCTCGAAGTAGCCGGCGTAGAAGTTTCCGGCGTTGTTGACGAGCACATCGATGCTCCCGAACCGGCCGGTCGCGGCGTGCACCGCTGCTTCGGCCTGAGCGGGCTGGGTGAGGTCGAGTTTCACGACGAGCAGGTCATCGTGCTCCCCGAGCGCTTTGGCCAGCGTGTCCGCGTTGCGTGCGGTGGCGACGACGGCATGGCCGGCTGCGAGGGCTGCTTTGGCGATGCTGACGCCCATGCCGCGGCCGGCGCCGGTGATGAACCAGGTCTTCTTCTCAACCATGGATTTGGTGTGTCCTCTGCTTTTGAACCACTGAAAATGTGCGCCCCGCCGGAGCCGCCTTTGGACGGCTTTCCTTCGGGAACACGTTCCAGTCAACAGGTGTTCAAAGCATTGAGGGAGTCCCTGCTGTAGGTACCACTGGCAGGGCCTGCCTCAATCGGTGGCGGGTCTCTAACGTTGATGACGTGGACAATCGGAATGAGATACGCGAGTTTCTGACGACACGGCGAGCCAGGATCACCCCCGAGCAGGCAGGCCTGCCGGTCTTCGGCGGGAACCGCCGCGTTCCCGGGCTGCGCCGCGGAGAGGTGGCCTCTCTGGCTGGCGTGAGTCCCGAGTACTACACCCGTCTGGAACAGGGCAAGCTCGGCGGCGTTTTCGAGGGCATCCTGCACGCACTGGCGACGGCGTTACAGCTCGACGAGGCGGAACGGGCGCACCTGTTCGACCTTGCCCGGGCCGCCGGGTCGCAGGAGCGGCCGCTCCGACGCCCGAAGCAGCAGATCCCGCGCAGCCTCCAGTACGCCCTGGACGCCATCACCGGAGCCCCCGCGTTCATCCGCAACGGCCGCCTGGACATCCTCGCCATCAACAGCCTGGGCCGTGCCCTGTATTCCGAGATGTACAGGGATACCGGCCGGCCCGTGAACCACGCCCGCTTTGTTTTCCTCGACAAACGGTCCGTGGATCTCTACCCCGACTGGAACCAGGCCGCCAACGACACGGTTGCGATCCTGCGCGCCGAATCCGGCCGGGACCCCTACAACAAGGACCTCTCCGACCTCGTGGGCGAGCTCTCCACCCACAGCAAGGAATTCCGCACCCTGTCGGCCGCGCACAACGTGCACCGCCACACCACCGGGATCAAAAGATTCCACCACCCGGTCGTCGGGGACATCGCACTCATGTTCAACGCAATGGACCTCACAGCCGACCCCGGACTTTCCCTGCTCATCTACAGCGCCGAACCCGGCACAACCTCCGCCGACGCCCTGCGCCTCCTCGGCAGCTGGGCCGCGACCCTTGAACAGGCACCTTCACCGTCGACGTCCACAACGCAAGGGTCGGCGATTCAGCCATAACTCCGGCCAACCATCGCAGGCACCGCTGAGACAAGCCAGGACTGCTACCAGTACGCCGACAAGCCGGAATACACCTGCGGATACTCGAACCTGTGACTTTCGGCGGTACATGGCGGTCCTTTTGCCGCGACATTTGGCGCCGAGTGCGGCCCGCTGAGGACGGAGGGCACCCGGTAATGGATCCCTCAGAGAGGCATCGAAAGCTGAGCATGATGCTAGCCGACGAGCGGTTGCTCGGGACGATGGAATGTGGGCCAGGGCCCGTGGCTGGGCACTCTGGAAGGCACTGCTCGGCCTCACCACCGCCGACGAACTCGAGATCGAATACGAGGAGCACCACCCCGGACACCACCACCACGGCACGTCCCACGACGGTGGGCACCCCTATCGGTCCGATACCGCTCCCGTCGAGAGCTGATCACCGATGGGCGCACCGCTGGCCGCCCGCTCGGCGCGGCCAGCGGTGCCCTCCGGCAGGCCCAACCGCCGGGCGCCGAAAAAAGAGGGACGTCTGCGCCCCCACAACCTCGACCAGGTGGCACCGTCCATGGACATCTACGAACTCGCTGTGGCCATAGCGGCCGGCGCCCGCTTCGCCGACCGGCTCGCGTCCGCCTACCCCGATCCGGGGCAGGGGACTTGCGGGGATGACCTGTCCCCGACCGATGAGCTCTTTGCCGCCGAGCGGGGATCAGCTCTCGATGAACTGCGCAGCGTCCTCGACAGCTCGTGGTGGGCGGAGGCCGAGCCCCACGCGATCGGCCGCGTCTTCGCCAGAGCCCGGTCTTTGCGGGCCCACTCCCAACAAGCGGCTCGGGCCGAAGAGATGATCCGGGCCGAACTGCTCACCCGCTACGGCATCGACGTCGACCGGGCAGCCGGACCGCCCCAGCTGGTACAGAACCAATTCGAACGCTTCCAACTCGAACGGTTCCGAGCCGCCCTCACCAAGAGCAGCACACGATCACATCCCGCTACAGGACGCTCTGAATAGCCAGCTAGCAAAGCGATGAGCCGCACCCCTTGACCGTGGGCGACCCCTTTGAAGGCTTGGGCCCCTGAGCCTTGTGCTCCCTCGCCCGTCTCACCCTCGGATCAGCGGAGGTCACTTCCCGACGCCAGGAGACGCCGCTCTGTCGACCTCGGGGCAGCGGTGCTCTGGGGCGCGATGGCGGTCGCAGGGCTTGGCGCCTGGCCTAGGGTGTCGGCTGTGTTGGCTCGGGGAGGGAGACGGTGCCGCGTGAGCCGTCTACGGTGATGATCGCCCCGGTGGTGATCCTTTCGGTGGCCTCGGGGACGCCGACTGCTGCGGGGATCCCGTATTCGCGGGCGACGACTGCGCCGTGGCACATGGCTCCGCCCATTTCCATGACCAGGCCTGCGGCGGTGAGGAAGAGCGGGGTCCAGCCCGGGTCCGTGGACGGGGCCACGAGGATTTCCCCGGGTTCGAGGTGTGCCCCTTCGGGGGAGAGGATCACGCGCGCGGGGCCAGTGGCCGTGCCGGGCGAGGCCGGTGTGCCGGTCAGGTCCTGGCCGGCGCGGACACCGGTCATGGCTTCGGCGTCGGTTCCGTCGGAGAGCAGCACCCGGGGGATGTGCTTCCGCTTCCGTTCGCGCTCGAAGGCTGTGCGCCTCTGGGCGACCAGGGCGCGCAGGTCCTGCCCGGCGAGGGCGCGCCTGGCCTCGGCGAGCGTGAGGAAGTACACGTCGGAGGGGTCGGCGATCCGGCGGTCTTCGGCGAGCTGTGTCCCCACGGGCTTGAGGAGTTCGCGGGTCGGAGTGGCCAGGAGGCGGATGAGGTGGAATTTGGGTGCTTCCCTGGAGCCGATGAGCAGCCGGACGCGGCGCAGCGCGAAGCGGAGGGCAGCGCGGCGTGCTCCGTGCACCCTGCCGAGCAGCTCCCGGACCATGGTGTCGGCCTCCAGTGCACTCTTGGCGAACTGGGCATCGGGATCGGGCAGTCCGTCGCCGAGGCGCGCATAGTTGGCCAGGGCGCCCAGGAGGTGGGTGGGGTCCTCGGACCAGCGCGGTGTGCCGATGTCTATCTCGCCGATGCAGCGGAAGCCGTAGCGCGAGAGGAAGCGGGCGAGCCCTGACTGCAGCGTGGCCGGAAGCGATCCGGTGCGGTAGGCGTCGGCGAGTTCGGCGGGCGGGCGCTCGGTCAGCGCTCTCCTCGACGGGGGGTCGCGGCGGGCCGCCGCAGCGACCTGCCAGAGGGCAAGATCCATCTCGGTCGTCGGGTTGCGCGGGGCACCCCGGGTCACGGTCCGGAGCTCGTCGGGGCTCGCCCGTCCGCGCAGGAGGCGGCCCGCCAGGCCCAGGGAGAGCATCGCCGGGGCGAAGACACCGACGAGTCGGGGGAACATGCGGGGCGGTGCTTCCAGCAGCAGCCGTTCTATGGCATCGAGATGACGGTTCGCGTCGCCGTCGGTGACCGCCATGGGGCGCACGATCGCCTCGACCTGCTGCGTGAGCCGGCGGGGCGCCGACGCCGGGGCAAGGAACGTGCGCAGGGCGATGACCGGCACTCCAAGCCGCAGCAGGGGCTCCGCGATACGGCGGAGGGAAGCGAGCCGCGAGCCGGTGCGGATGGCGAATCGCGGGTCATCGGCCAGGCGGGAGAGCGCGGCAGCACTGCGGGATTCGGCGACGCCGGCCACGAGGTGGAGCAGCCGGTGTCCGATCGGATCCCGCAGCGCGCCGGTGACATCGAGGTGGAGGCGCATCGCTGCTTCGACCAGCATCCTCGGCCCGGCGGCCATGTCGCCGCCGGTCCGCGCGGGCTTGGCGATCGCCCGGGACACGCCCGAGCCGAGCAGCCGGAAGAACTGCACGCCCATGGGAGTGAAAGGCTCTAAATAGCCCTGGACCACATTCGCCGAGAGGTAGACGCGCAGATCGTCCGCGGGGTCGGGAGCCCCTGCCGGCAATGGGTACAAGGTGGTGATGTTCCTCGACTGCACGAGCCAGGGCCGGCGCCCGGCGTCGAGCGCGAACTCGATGTCCTGAGGGGGGCCGAAGAGCCGTTCGACCCGGCCGCCAAGAAGGGCAAGTTCCAGGAGCTCGTCCTCAGTGAGGACGGCAGCGTTCCCCGCGGGACGGTACTGGACGATCGAGCCCTTGACCGTGTCCACGACGTAGTGGTCCGGGGTCACCGCTCCCGAGACCAGCGCTTCACCCAGGCCGGCGACGGCGTCGACCGCGGCGCGGCGCCGGGTTCCGGTGACGGGATCGGCGGTGAACACCACCCCGGCCGCGGCGGCGTCGACCATCTTCTGGACGACGACCGCCATGGCAACGCTTCGTCCGTCAATCCCGTAGGCCTGCCGGTAGGCCACTGCCCGGTCGGTCCAGAGGGAGGCCCAGCATCGACGGACGGCGTCGAGGACCGCGCCATCGCCGACTGTTCCGAGATACGTATCGTGCTGCCCGGCAAAGCTCGCCTCCGGGAGATCTTCGGCGGTGGCGGACGAGCGGACGGCCACGGGCCCGGACCCCAGGGCGTGGTAGGCGTCCAGCAGTGCGTCTGCGACGACCGGGGGAATCGAGGCCGCCCGAAACGCCGCGGCAGTGGCCTCCGGGTCGCCTGGGTCCGTTCGGCCCTGCCGGGCCACGGCCCTGTAGGCGGCGGTGGTGAGTACGAAGCCCTCGGGCACGGGAAAGCCACCGCGGATGAGTTCGCCGAGACCCGCAGCCTTTCCCCCGGCCAAGCCCGCATCCCTCGACGCAGGATCCCGCAGCCTAATGACAAGACGGCCGGGGTAGTTCTGCATGCGCCCAGCGTCCCACCTGGCATCGTGTCCCGGAAGTCTCCGCGGCCCCTGCGGGAAAAGTTGGCCGGGCCCTCCGGCCGGCCGTGCCGGCGATCGTGCATCGGCTCCGTTGCCGGTCCGATGTCCAAGATCGCCTGGGGGGCGGGCTCAGTGCCGGGGGCCATGTGCTGGTGGATGGCGCGCAGGGGGATGCGGCCGGGGTCCTTCATGCGTCTGGAAGGTGAGGCTGACGGTGGGCGGCGCCGACGCGAGGGGTCCGATGGTGAAGGACCTCTTTCCGGCCGCTGCCAAGGCTGGGCGCCGCCCCGATCATTCACTCCGCCCACGACGGGGTCTCGGCCGCCGCGACGTGGGCGTCTCATACTCGCCCGTCAAGGAGGACGGTCCCTACCATGGACACGGGTCAAGAATCGCGCCCACGGGGGAGCTTTGAACCAGACCGGCTCCCCTTCCGTGGAACCCCTTGAACGGGACCGCCTGGCGGGCGCCGCACCCGAACGCCTTGACGATGGCTGCTGCTGCCCGTCCAAGCAGGGCTGAGCCAGAGGCGTGCAACGTGGACAGCAGTGACGAGGCCATTGAGGCGATCCGGGTCTACCTCCTGGACGGGCATGAGGTAGCCCGGCGGGGCCTGAGGGAGCTGCTCGAGGACGAGGGCATGGTTGTCGTCGGGGAGAGTGAGACCGCCGCGGAGGCTGAGGCGAGGATCCCGGCCTTGCGGCCGCACGTGGCGGTGCTCGACGCCCGGCTGGCGGGAGGGACAGGGATGGAGGTCTGCCGGCGCATCCGCTCGATAGACCAGAGCATCAGGTGCCTGATCCTGGCGCAGGACCATGATGAGCAGGGCTTCCGGAACGCGGTCCTCGCGGGGGCGTCCGGTTACCTCCTCAAGCGGCTCCCGGGGCAGGACATCACCCGGGCAGTCCGCCGCGCCGCGGCGGGTGAGGTGCTCTTCGACCCCCAGGAGGAGGACAGGATCCTCTCAGCGGCGATCGAGTCAGCCCCGCCAGCACCGAGGATCTTCGACGGCCTGACGCCGAAGGAGTCCCGGGTGCTGGAGCTGCTCGGCCTGGGCATGACGAACCGGCAGATCGCCCAGCAGATGGCCCTGGCCGAGAAGACAGCGAAGAACTACGTCTCCGCGGTCCTGTCCAAGCTCGGCCTGGAGAACAGGACCCAGGCGGCCCTGTACATTGCACAGGCCGAGCGAAGGAGGCAGCGCCCGCGCCCGTGAAGCCGGCGCCCGGCCTCGGGCTCCGGCCCTTCCGGGCGGGGACGGCGGCGCGCCCTCGTCCCTCCCGAAACGCGTCCGGCTATGCCCGGAGAGGACGCGCTGGACCTCAGGTGGCCTGCCGGATTGTCAGGGGATGATCTTGTACAGGTCGATGACGGTCTCCTCGGGGGGCGATGTGAATCCGCCCTCGATGCCCGCTTGCATGCGGGGCATGAGGATGCCGTCGCGGAATTTCTCCCAGCTTTCCTTCGACTCGTGGACGGCCATGATCGTCCAGCCTCCGGCTGAAGGTCCTGCCGCGTGGAAGGTCTGGCCGTCGGGGAGGAGGCCTTCGCCGGGGTGGACGGCGGCGATCGAGGCCTCGTACTGCTCCTTGGTGCCTCCGGGGAAGAAGTGCACGACTCCGTATGGGGCGGCTTCCATGTCTGCTCCTTGGTTGGTCCGGGTGTGTGTGGTGTTCCTGCCCCGCTGAGGGTCAGCTCCAGAAGTCGTCCGACTTGGCCGTGTCCTCGAAGAACTCGCGGCCTTCGATCACCTTCCCGTCCCGGAGTGCGAACACGATGGCCGTGGCCAGGTTCAGGGTCTTCCCGTTGTTCTCGGCGTGGCTCTGCTGGATCCCTACGGTGTGGCTTTCTCCGCCGACGATGTCCTGGACCGCCGCTTGGAAGGAACCGTGGGAACGTGCGCCCAGCTCGCCGAAGTAGGCCAAGATGGCCTCGCGTCCTTGCTTGGTCCCGGACAGTACGCCACTGCCAGCGGCGTACCAGACCGCGTCTTCCGCGAACAACTCGCTCAGGGCGGCCAAGTCCCCTGCGTTGAAGGCCTCATAGCCGCGCCGGACCACTTCGGCGTTTTCTGCAGCGCCCATATCGGATACCTCTCCGTCATCCTCGTCGGTCGATGGACTGCTCAAGCCCTGTCCACGGGGGGTGCGGCCTCGGGGCGGGGCTGCACTCCATGCTCGCAGGAGGGCTCTGGGAGCGTGAGGGGCTTAGGGCCCTCCGTGATCGTCCCGCCGTCCCGGCCTGGTGTGCCGTCCACGCGGGCGGGGGAAGGGGGGGGCGACGGGCGAGGGCGGCTCCACGGCCAGGGCGGGCCGAAGTCCTCTGGCCGGCTCGATGCGCCAGCCGTATCGTCGAACTGTGCTGGCCTGCCGCCTTTCGGGATGGGAAGCCGGCACCCGGCGCCCCGCCCAGCTACCCCCCAGCCGGACGGGGTGACCGCACCTGTGGTCGCCGGCCACACCCTCGGATGGGCGAGGCAGGCAGCGACGCCGAGCGTCCTTGAGCGCCGGGCACGGGCAGCCCATCCCGACCCGGGCTCTGTCCAGCCAAGCGGAACCTCGGGGGTGGGGGAGCCTGACCGCAGCGGTCTTGTCCTCAGCGGTCGGCGTCCAGCGCGGGCTGGGCGGCGTGGAGCAGCACATCCACGAGGGCGGTAAGTTCGCGGGCGGAGTCCTGGGGTGGTTCCTCCGGCCTGCTGCCGCGGCTCATGGCTCTCCCGCGGTGATCGAGGCCGCCACGTCGGCGATGAGCTTCCAGCGCAGGGCGAGCGCGGCGTCGACTCCGAGCTGGACGGCTCGGGGCCGCTCCCATCCAGGCCCAAGAGACCCGAGCAGTCGCCCGCCGCGGGCAGGACCGTGGGTGCTACTCGTACGGTGGCCGCAACGTACGAGACCGGCAGGCCCGTTGAGCGGGCGGCGCTACAGTCCTGAACAGCATGACACGGAGTCCCATCGAAGGAACCCCAACCGAGACAGCGTCAGGTGTCGATGCTCGGCGCTCACGCTGGGGTCAGGCAGGGGTAGGAACGTCTGGATCTGGGCTTCTTCGAAATCGATGCCGTCGCCGAGTTTGACCACGCCCTGATGTCCGAGCGGACCTCCCTCGCCGCCAGAGGGTCCGCGTCTGGGACGAAGTCGCTGCTCTTCGTGGACTCGGGCTACCGGGGGGGACCCGCCGCCATGACAGGTCATCAGCGGGATGGATACGCGTCCGTGCACAGCCGGAGCGCCTCGGTGGGAGGGCCAGCTCGTTCCCAATCCCAGCGCTGGCACGAGGCGCCCGGGCCGCTACCGAAAGGGGCGAGAGGAGTCTGGTGCCGTGCCCAGGTGTGACCGTCAGTCGAAGAGGCGGTGGCGCAGACTGTCGAGGATCCGTACGAGGAGGCGCGAGATCTGCATCTGGCTGACTCCCAGCTCGTGCGCGATCTGTTCCCGGATAATCTCCTCGATGAAGCGCAGCCGCAGGAGGTGCCTCTCCTGGCCGGAGGCGTCCGAGAGGGCGCGCCTGAGTGCGGCTAGTTCCGCGACGCGGGCGTACCGGAGATCGTCCTGGGGGGGACGGACGGGAGCCGGCGTCCTTCCGGCGTGAAGGGCGCCTCGTCGGCTTCCATGGGCTGTCCGACTCTGGCTGCGTCGGTGAGCCGGGCCTGGGCGACATCGTCTGGGCGCGTGGCGGCGGCGGCGAGCTCTTTGGCAGAGGGCTCGCGGCGGAGCTCCTGGGCCAGGCGGCGGCGCAGGGCGTTGCGCCTGAGCCTGGTCTCCTGCAGGCCCCGGGGCGGCCTCACCGTCCAGGACTGGTCGCGGATGTAGCGCTTGAGCTCTCCGTTGACCGTTGGGACGGCGTACTGCAGGGGTCCGTGCCCGGGCGGTTCCCGGTACCTGAAATGCCGTGCGAGCGCGTCGGCGACGCCGAGGTACCTCGACCGTTCTCCTCCGAGTCCTCCTCAGCGGACTGCAGGAACGACCGCTTCGAAGACCCGAACCCCGGACCAGCAGCTGCCGCTGATGGTCCGATCCTGACTTCAAAGGTCGGATGCAGCCCGTGACATGAGGAGCGATGCCGTGGCATTCGAACCGCTCGATGTGGCGTTGGCCTACTTCGAGGCGTCCCAGGAGGAGGGCGCGGCCGATCCCGAGGTTGCGGGACGGTTCGGGCAGGCCCGCACCGTGGCGCTCCTGAGCATCGCCGAGAGCCTCTCCGTCGTGGTAGCGGCCGCGGTGGAAGGGCTCGACGAAGACGCAAACGCAACCTGCCGGGAACATCGGCCCCCTTGATCCCGGGCCCCGATCAGCTGTCCGCAGGCGTGGTCACGGCAGAATCCCGAAGCACCCGTGAATAGGCCGTGGGCTTCCTCCTCACGGCATCGAATGATCGCAAAGTGAAGCTGCACGGATCGCGTCCGGATCCGGGCCTGTTTCGGACAGCCTCACCCCACCACGCATTTCGACTGAGGCAGCGGATACTCACGGTGCTGCCGGCGGCCGCCCGGGAGAGGGCTCAGCTGCCTGCGAGAATTCAGCTCCCTGAGAGCTGGGCCCATATCGCCATGACTCCGGCGGCGGCCATGATCGCAGCGGTCGCCCAGCCGATGGTGCTTGAGAGTGCGCGGTTCGCCCTGTCGCCCATGATTCGACGGCTCCCAGCGATCAGGAGCACGACGATGAGGAACGGGGCCGCCGCGATGGCGTTGATCATGGCCGAGAGGACCAGGAGGGCGATCGCGTCGGTGAACAGCGCCGAGAGGATGGTTCCGACCACGAGCCCGGCGACCAGGAGCCCGTAGAAGAGGGGGGCCTTGCGGGGGCTGCGGTCGAAGCCCCAGTTCTTGCCGGTGAGGCCGCTGAAGCCGATGCACGCTGCCGAGGCCAGGACCGGGACGCCCAGCAGCCCGGTGCCGATGAATCCGAGGGCGAACACCGCACCGGCCAGGGGCCCAGCCACGGGCTTCAGGGCCTGGGCGGCGTCGGCGGCGGAGTTGATGTCGGTGGGGTGCCGGCCGATGGTGGCGCCGGTGGCGACGATGATGGCGAACATGATCAGTACTGAGACGGTCATGCCGGTCACGACGTCGATGCGCTGCTGTCTGCGGCGGCGGATGGCTTTGTAGTCGGGGATGTCTGTGTCGGCGGCGGGGCGGTCTCCCTTCTCGGACTTGGCGCGCATCTCCTCGATGCGCTGTCCGCTCTCCCAGAAGAAGAGGTAGGGGGAGATCGAGGTGCCGAAGACCCCGGCCACGAGACCCCAGAACTGCAGATTGGGGTCGAGGCGCTGGAAGGTGAGCCCGGCGAGGACCTCGTTCCATTGGACCCCGGCGAGGAACATGACGACGACGTAGGCGAAGAGGGCGAGGCAGAGCCAGATGAAGACCTTCGAGACCAGCTTGTAGGACCCGGTCATCAGCAGCACTCCCAGGCCCACTCCGGCGATGGGGGCCCAGAGCTGGGAAGGGCCCGCCCCGAGCAGTTCCATGCCTTTGCCTACTGCCATCAGGTCGGCCCCGACGTTGACGATGTTGGCCACGAGCAGGCACAGCAGCAGAATGCCCACCACGATTGCCCCGGCCCTGCCGAAACGGCGCCGGGCGAGCTTGCCCAGCGTCTCCCCGGTTGCCGTGGCGGTGCGATCGCACATCTCCTGGACCGCGATCATCATCGGCAGCACCACGGGAGCGGTCCACACTGCCGCGTACCCGTACTGGGCGCCGGCCTGGGCGTAGGTTGCCACGCCCGAGGGGTCGTCATCCGCGGACCCGGTCACGAGGCCCGGGCCGAGGGCTTTGAGCCAGCCCCGCCAGCCCAGCCGGGCTGGGGTCTTCCGGGCCCGCTCGCGCGTGTTCGCCACGGATCGCCTCCTGTTTCCTCCCCCTGCCAGCCGGGGTGCCCGGCGCTTCAGTGAACCCGTCAAAGTTGTACCCGATATGCGGTTATTCAACCCTGGCTGCTCTGCACGGCTAGTGAGCGTCAGACGCTGGACTCCAGCATCAGCGCAGGCAGCTCGTCGGCAAGTTCGTGGGCCAGGAACCCGAGCGGCCCCAGCCTGCTGGCGAGCCGGTCGCCCGCTGCGGCATGCAGATGGGTGCCCCAGCAGGCTGCCTGCGCGCTGCTGGCTCCTCGGGCCCTGAGCCCGGCGATCGCGCCCGCCAGGACGTCCCCGCTGCCGGAGGTGCCGAGGCCGCCGTATCCCGTGGTGATCTTCCACAGGTCCGGTTCCTCCGGGTCCCGTCCGGGCGGCTGGGTGATCAGCCCCTGGCAGGTGACCACGGCGCCGAACCTGGCGGAGATCTCGGCCAGGTCCTTTTCCGGGTCATCCACGTCCCGCCCCAGCAGGAGCGCGGCCTCTTTGCGGTTCGGGGTGAGGATCAGCCGGCCCCGCCAGGGTTCCAGCTGGTCCTCCAGCGTCATCAGGGCGGCCAGGGCAAAGGCATCGAGGACGACGGCGGGCCCTCCCCGGCCGTCAGAGTCGCCGCCGGACTGGTCGCCGCGGGCGCTCTCGCGCTCGAGAAGGGCTGCCAGCAGCTGCCCGGCAAGGTCGGGGTCGTCCAGCCCCGGCCCCACCAGGACCGTGTCCGCCTCGTCCAGGTACGGAGAGATCCGGGCGAGCTCCGGTTTGATGGAGCCGCTGTCGGTTTCCGGCAGGCCGATCGAACCGCACTCCGGCAAGGCGACCCCCAGCTGCACGGCCACCGATCCAGCCACGGCTAGGGTGAGCTTCCCGGCCCCGGCGCGGAGTGCTGTCGTTCCGGCGAGCAGAGCGGCGCCGGGGGTTGCCCGGGCTCCGCCGACCACCAGTACGGACCCGCGCGAGTACTTGTCCTGGCCGGGGGCGGGGAGCGGCCACTGTCGCAGGAGCGACGGCGTCACGAGGATGGCGGCATGAGAATCAGCGCGGCCGGGCACTGGTGTCACCTCCGTGCTCGGTGACCGCGACGCCCTGCTCCGCCAGGTGGTCGGCCACGTTGAAGCTCTCCAAGGTCCACGGTCCCGACCCGGAGGGACGCACGAACCGCGTCACCGAGGCGTTGAGGATGGTTTCCCTGGCGGCCAGGTCCAGCAGTTCCCTTTCGCTGAGGCCTTCCAGCACGTACCGGAACAGCATGATGACCGCATCGTGGCACACCAGCATTACCCGGTGCCCCACACCCAGGTCGTTCAGCTCGGCCAGCACGGACCGCAGCCGCAGAGCCACGTCCGCCCACGATTCCCCGCCCGGCGGGCGGTAGTACAGCTTGCCCAGCCAGTCCCGGCGCTCGGATTCCTCGGGATAGCGGCTCTCGACGCCCAGCCGGGTGAGCCGGTCCAGGATGCCGAGCTCGCGGTCGCGCAGCCGCTCGTCGGTGCGCACCTGCAGCGGCCAGCCCGCTGTCTCCACAGCGATCTCGGCCGTCTGGCGCGCCCGCGCGTAGGGAGAGGACACCACGGCGTCGGGGCGGAGCCCCTCGGCGATCCGCCCCAACGCGGCGCCCAGCGCCTTGGCCTGGTCCCGGCCGGTCGCGGAGAGGTCCACGTCGGCATCGCGGGCGGGGACGTCGATGACCTCCGCACCTGCCTCGCGCGCTTCCGTGGCCGCGACGTTGCCTTCGCTCTCACCGTGCCGGATGAGGAGCAGCTCCACCGCCCCGCGCTCCTGGACGGCGTGCGTCAGGCCGTCACGGTTGACCGAATCCCCGTCGGCCGGATCACTCGTCGCGGTCGTGTCCTCCACGAAATCACCCCGTCCTCGCCGTGCCGAATGCAGGAACACTACTAACGCGGTACCCAGCGGGCAGCGGAACGTAACGGGCGACGGCGGCCGGGCACCGCCGCGACACGTCCGCGACCGATCTGGGCGACCTTCAGCGACCCCTGGGCTCACCCTCCCCGGCCATCGTGATCGCCCTCGCGCTGGAAGCAGGTTTCGGCACTATAGTCGGAGCCCATGGAAACGCGTGTGCTGGGACGGACTGGTCGAGAAGTCTCCGTGATTGGCCTGGGGACGTGGCAACTGGGTGGCGATTGGGGCGACGTCGGCCCGGAGGCGGCCGGGCAGGTCCTCGACGCGGCCGCCGAGTCGGGGGTGACGTTCTTCGACACCGCCGATGTGTACGGTGACGGCCGCAGCGAGCAGGCCATCGGCGCGTGGCTCGCGGCGCATCCCGACGCCGGGGTCATGGTCGCCACCAAGATGGGCCGCCGGATGCCCCAGGTCCCGGAGAACTACTCTCTGGAACACTTCCGGGAGTGGCTGGACCGCTCGCGCCGCAACCTGGGACGCGACACCCTCGACCTCGTCCAGCTGCACTGCCCGCCCACCTCGGTCTACTCAGACGACCGGGTCTTCGATGCCCTGGACCAACTGGTCGAGGAGGGGGTGATGCGGCACTACGGAGTCAGCGTGGAGACTGCCGACGAGGCTCTGGCCGCGATCGCACGGCCGCACGTCGCCACAGTGCAGATCATCTTCAATCCCTTCCGGCTCAAGCCCCTGGACGAGGTCTTCCCGGCGGCAGTGGAGGCCGGAGTGGGCATCGTGGTGCGCGTGCCACTCGCCTCGGGCCTGCTCAGCGGGAAGTACAGCCGGAGCACCACCTTCCCGGAAGGGGACCACCGCAACTACAACCGGACCGGCTCCGCGTTCGATGTCGGGGAGACCTTCTCCGGCGTGGACTTCGAGCAGGGACTGGACGCGGTCGCCGAGTTCCAGAAGCTCGTCCCGCCAGGGCTGACCACCGCACAGGCTGCCCTGGCCTGGATCATCTCCCAGCCCGGGGTGTCGACCGTGATCCCTGGCGCGAGGAATGGCGATCAGGCACGGGCAAACGCGGCATCGGCAGCCGGCGCAGCGTCACTGGGCCCGGAGTTCGACGCCGGCGTGCGGCGCATCTACGACGCGTACTTCCGCGAGGCGGTCCACCCGCGCTGGTAGCAGCAGGATCCTCCTCGGCTACGGCCTCACCTCAGGGCCGCCTACCGCCTCTCGAGGGAGCTGAGGCTGGAACCGCTCACGTGAGGGCCGCGGCCGCCCGGACGGCCTGGGGGAGCCCGCTGTCGGCAATCCTGCGGACCACGAAGATGGGGTCGCCCGGCGGCCTCCTGCGTCCGTTCCGGGCGCCGAGGCTGGTGAGGATGACGCACCGGGTGGGTGTGCCCGCCTCGCTGAGCCGGCGGCACATTGCCTCCGCATCCCCATCGGGGAGGTGCTCGTCGAGCACCATGACCTGCGGGGCGCACCTGCGCGCGAGCCGCGCGCCCTCGCGCATCGTCCCGCTCTCGCCCACGACGTCGACGCCCTCCTCCTCGAGCACCTCCCGCAGCGCGCTCAGGAGCGGGGGATAGGCGCTCACCAGGAGCACACGGGTCCTCTGGTCTGCTCCCATGATGTCTTTCCTGCCTGTTCCGCTTCGACAGGAGCCGGCGCTCTGCCGGGCTACGAAGTCGATATGACAAGTATGAAAAGTCCATCCAAAAGCTGTCTAGGGCATGACCGCCCTGTCATGGATCCGGGCGCCAGGAGCGGGCTGCACCCGCTGGCAGCTGCACCAGCCGCCTATGATGCGTGTCATGGACCTCGCCGCCGTCGCCGCCGAGCTCTACGCCCGCCCGCCGGGCGCCTTCACCGCGGCACGCAACGACCGGGTCAAGCAGCTCCGGCGCGAGGGCCACCGCGAGCTCGCGCAGCGGGTTGCCCGGCTCGCCAAGCCCTCTGTCTCCGCCTGGGCCGTCAACGCGCTCGCCGTCGGACGAACGGGAGCCCTGGGGGACCTCGTCAGCCTCGGCGCCCAGCTGCGGGAGGCCCAGGAGGCCCTGGACTCTGCCCGCCTCCGCGCTCTCAGCAAAGACCGCACGCATCTCCTGCCCGAGGCGGTGGCCGCCGCCCGGGCCGCCGCGGGCGAGGCCGGGGTCGCAGTGAGCGATGCCGCCGCGGCGGAGATCGAGCAGACCCTGCGCGCCGCGATGGGGGACGAGCAGGCCTCGCGGGCGGTGCAGAGCGGACTCCTGGTCCGCGCTCTCGAGGGCAATGGCCTCGAGCCGGTGGACCTCTCCGGCGCCGTGGCCGTCCCTGAGGTGCTCGGCGGACCGTCGGCGCCGCGCGGGGGCCCCACGCAGCCTGGAGGCCGGCTCGGAGGCACCTCGAACGGAGACACAGGGCGCAGGGACAGCACGGTGCGCACCGACAGCGGCGAGCGCTCGCAGGGCGGCGACGGCCGGCGTCGGACGCAGGAGGCGAAGCGGAAGGCCGAGGAAGAGCGCCGGCGGGCGGAGCAGCTCCGGCGCGAGGAGCGGGCGGAGGCCGAGGCGGACCGCGACGAGGCTGCGCAGGCCCTCGACGAGGCACAGGCCGAGCTCGCCGGCACCGAGCGGGATGCCGCGGACGCCGCCGCCCGCGCCCGGCGCCTGGCCGACGAACTCGGGAGCCTGCGCGCCCGGATCACGGAGCTCGAGGACGACCTTGCGGCGGCCCAACGGGAAGCGGCAGCGGCAGAGCGCGCCCGGGGGCTCGCTGCCCGTCTCGTGGAGCGCGAACTCCGGGCCGTGACGAAGGCCCAGGAGCGACTTGCGGCCTTGGACTGACCGCCCCGCGGGCCAACTCAAGTCGACGCAGCCCCGGGCCCATGCCACGCTGGACAGATGGCTCCCTCTCCCCGTCAGCCCCGCGCCGCACTCCGACAGTTCCTCCTCTGGGCCCCCTCGGCCACCCGCAACGGACTGAGGGAGGCAGCCTCGGCCGAGCGCCTCGTCCTGGCCGGGAAGACCGCCCTCGCAGCAGGCATCGCGTGGGCCGTCGCGCAGCTCATGCCGGGCGCACTCGGCCAGTACCCGTACTACGCCCCGCTCGGGGCCCTCGTGAGCATGTACCCGACCGTGGCGGACTCGCTCCGCAATGGGCTCCAGAGCCTGGTGGGGCTCGCGCTGGGGATCGGCGTAGCCCTGTTCGTGGGGAGCTTCGCGGACACCGCGGCCTGGTCGGTCGCGCTCGTGGTCGGGGTGGGGATGGTCCTCGGCGGGCTCCCACGGATGGGCAGCGGACGCGAGTGGGTTCCCCTCGCCGCGCTCTTCGTCCTCGTCGCCGGCGCCAACCGGCGCGACGACTTCTCGCTGGCCTACCTCGTCCAGATGGGCCTCGGCGTCGCCGTGGGGCTCGCGGTGAACTGGATCGTCTTCCCCCCGCTGCGCGTCGCGGCCGTGACCCCTGCCTTCGCGCGCCTGCGCCACGCGCTCGGCGACCAGCTCGAGGACATGGCGGCCGCGGTCACCGAGGAAGAATGGCCGCCGAGCCGCAAGGAGTGGTCCACGAGGGAGGGACTGCTGGCGGCCACCGCGGCGGACGTGCGCAGCGCCGTCGAGGAGGCCGAAGTCAGCGCCCGGGCCAACCCGCGCAGGAGGCGGCACCACCGCGACCTCGCGGCGGACCTCGCAGACCTGCAGGCCCTCGAGCGCGCCACCTTCCGGGTCCAGGACATCACCGACGTGCTCACGAGCGTGGTCTGGGAAGAGCGCGCCGGAACGCGGGTGCCGACCGAGCTCACCCCCGAGCTGGCCGCGGCGCTGCTCGCCACCGCCGAGGCCCTGCGCGGCTGGGGCGAGGAAGACGAGCCGGAAGCCCTGCTCGACCGCGCCCAGGAGGCCGTCGACGCCCTCAGCGGCTCCTACCACGAAGTGGTCGCACGCGAGGCTCCCGGCGACGCCACCGGGGCGATCTCGCTCGCGCTGTCGCGGATCGTCCGGATGGTCCGCGGGCGCCTGGACTCCCGCGAGCCCGAGGCTTCACTCCCGGCCGAGGGCGCCGCCGACCCGGCCTAGGGCGCGGGGCGCCGCGACTCCTCCTCGGACCCGGCGGCCTCCGGCTCCTTCTGCGCATCGCGCGGCATGGCGAGCACAGCCGCCACGGCGAGCACCGCGACCACCAGGACGGCGAGGAAGACCGCCCCCGAGGCGGGCACGACGGCGAGCTGCTGGCTCGGCGCGGCCGCGTAGATCCCGTTGGCGGTCGCGCCGAACACGGCGACGCCGAGGGCGCTGCCGATGGAGCGGGCGAAGAGGTTGGTGCCCGTGACGACGCCGCGCCGGCTCCAGTCCACGCTCGACTGCGCGGAGATGAGCGTGGGCGAGGCGGTCAGCCCGAGTCCGAGCCCGATCACGAAGCAGCTGCCAGCAACGAAGAGCACGCCCGGCGTGTGCGCGGTCGCCGCGAGCACGGCCGTTCCGGCCACCGCCACCACGATGCCGATGATCGCCGTGCGGCGGAAGCCGATCCGCAGGTACAGCCGCCCGGACTGCGAGGCGCTGATCGGCCAGCCGAGCGTGAGCGCCGCCAGGGCGAGCCCGGCGACCACGGGAGAGACGGACAGGGCGCCCTCGAGGAACGTGGGCACATAGGAGGTCAGCCCCAGGATCATCGCCCCGACTCCGAAGGAGACCAGAGTGGTGGTGAGCAGGAGCCGCCGCGAGATCACCCAGGTGGGGAGCACCGGCTCGGCGGCACGCCGCTCGGCAAGCAGGAATGCCACGAACAGGGCTGCTCCCGCGGCGGGCACGCCGATGCCCAGCGGCGAGGCCCACGCCCAGGCCTGGCCGCCCTCGAGGGCGCCGAGGATCAGCAGGGTCATCGCCACAGTCAGCAGCCCGGAGCCGAGGTAGTCGATCCGGTGCCGCTGCTTCTCGAAGGACTCGTGGAACGTGCGCGCGAGCATCCAGGCGGCGAGGACGCAGAGTGGGATGTTGATCAGGAAGATCCCGCGCCAGATGCCCAGCGACGCGAAGACGCCGCCGAGAGTCGGACCCACCACGGAGGAGACGGCCCAGACGCTGGCGAGGTAGCCCTGTGCCTTGGCCCGCTCCGCGACCGTGTAGATGTCCCCGGCGATGGTGATGGCCATCGGCTGCACGGCGCCCGCGCCGAGGCCCTGCACGACCCGGAACGCGATGAGTGCGCCCATGGTCGGGGCGACCCCGCACAGGACCGAGCCGAGCAGGAACAGGCCGATGCCCGTCAGGATCAGCGGCTTGCGGCCCAGCATGTCGGCGAGCTTGGCGTACACCGGCACCGAGACGGCCTGGGCGAGCATGTAGGCGGAGAAGAGCCAGGGGAAGGAGGAGAAGCCGCCCACGTCCCGCACGATCGAGGGAACGGCCGTCGCCACGATCGTCGAGTCGATGGCCACGAGGCCGGTGGTGAGCATGAGGGCGATGAGGATGGGGCCACGCTCGGAGCGGAAGCCCACGTCGGCACGGGTCACGGTCATGTTGGTCAGAACCGCGCCGGGGGCGCAAATAGTCCCTGCAGCGCTGGACTAGGCTCACATCAGGAGGGCATTCGTCCCTACCCTCCTCCAGATCCGCACGGCCCGGGGGTGAGCACATGGACCAGATCCTCTCGCTGCCCTTCGGCGTCGCGTGGGCCGTGCTCTTTGCGATCGTCCTGGCCCGCACCACCGCGACCTACTGGCTCGGCCGGGGGATCGCGGCCGGAGCCGCGCGCAGCGGCCGCATCGCTGCCCGCCTGGGGCGCCCGGGGCCCGCGCGCAGGATCGCCCGCGCCCAGCGCGTCCTCGACCGCTGGGGCCCGATGGCGATCGTCCTCACGTTCTTGACGGTGGGCCTCCAGACCACCGTCAATCTGGCCGCCGGGCTCGGGCGCATGCACCTGCGCTACCACCTGCCCGCCGCCGCGGCCGGGTCGGTCATCTGGGCCTTCGTCTATGCGACGGTCGGCCTGGCCGCCCTGGAGCTCTGGGCCGAGCACGTGGCCGGGGCACCGTGGCTCTGGGGAGCGGGTGCGGCGGCAGCGGCCGCCGTCGCCGGTCGGCTCGTCCTCCTCCGCCGCGCACGCGCCCGCTCGGCGCCCGACGGCGGTGCGGTGCCGCCTCCCGCTGGCGATAAGGTGGACGGGGCCGCACAACGGGGAGCAGGCCAGGAGAGGAGCGAGACGTGACGCAGCAGGCAGGGACATCGGCCCCGTGGGCGCAGGAGCTGCCCGAACTCGCCGTGGGCGACTTCTACTACGAGGACCTCGGCGGCGGCCGCTACCGGTCCACCATCCACGCGCAGGGCGCCTGGAATGCCCACGAGCAGCACATGGCCCCCGCCTCCGGCATCCTCGCCCACGCCCTGGCCGCGCACGAGCCGCGGCCCGAGATGCGCATCGCCCGCATCGGCTACGAGATCCTCGGCCTCATCCACGGCGGCGAGTTCGAGGTCACCACCCGCACGGTGCGCCCAGGGCGGACGATCGAGCTCATCGAGGCCGAGCTCAGCGCCCAGGGCCGTCCCGCCGTCCGCGCCACCGCATGGCGGCTCATCACCGCGGACACCTCAGCGGTCGCCGCGGTCGAGGACCCGCGGATTCCGCCGCGCGGGGAGTGCGAGCGCTGGGACGGGGCCACCGAGTGGCCCGGGGGCTACATCCGCTCGCTCGAGATGTACCAGGCTCCGGGACACCGCTCCGGCAGCGGCACGGTGTGGATCCGGACCGCCCACCCCCTCGTCGGCGGCACGCAGAGCCCGGACTGGGTCAGGCTCATCGGCCTGGTCGACACGGCCAACGGCATCGCGACCCGGGTCCCGCCGGGCCCCGGCAGCTGGGCCTTCCCGAACGTCGATCTCCAGATCCACATGTACCGCGAGCCCCGGGGCGAGTGGCTCGGCATCGACAACTCCGTGTCCTTCGGCGCCGACGGGATCGGCCTGACCTCCTCGGTGCTGCACGACGGCGACGGACCCTTCGGCCGCGCCGAGCAGATCCTCACGCTGCGCAGGAGCTGATCCGTGGCCGCGTGGAACGGCGGCGCCTCCGTGCCGCTCGAGATCGTCTCCGGCACTGGGCTGGCCGCTGACGACGAGGACGGCGCCGCCGCGGAGCTCGCGCGCGCCACGGAGCTCCTCGACGAGGTCAAGCGCGGCGCCCGCGGGGCGACGCTCAGGCTCTACCGACCCCGGCGCACCCTCGCATTCGGTCAGCGGGACACCCGCCTGCCCGGCTTCGAGACGGCCCGCTCCGCGGCCCTCGAGCACGGCTTCGAGCCCGTGGTCCGCCGGGCCGGCGGCCGCGCGGCGGCCTACCACGCCGGGACGCTGATCGTGGACCACATCGAGCCGGCCCGGGAGGCCATGGTGGGCCACCGGCACCGGTTCGAGGTCTTCGGCGACCTCTACGCGGGGGTCCTGCGCACCCTCGGCGTCGACGCCCGGGTGGGCGAAATCCCGGGGGAGTACTGCCCGGGCGAATTCAGCGTCCACGGCGTCCCCGCCGGCGCGGACCTCCCGGGGCAGGGCGGCGGCCCGGGAAGCACGACGGCGGGCGGCCGCCTCAAGCTCGTCGGCACGGCCCAGCGGGTGGTCGCCGGGGCGTGGCTGTTCTCCTCGGTCTTCGTGGTGGCCGACGCCGCACCTGTGCGGGCTGTGCTCACCGATGTCTACCGGGCACTCGCGCTGCCCTTCGACCCCGCCACCGCGGGCGCCGCGGACGACCTGGTGCCCGGCCTGACCGTGGATGCCGTCGAGGCCGCCCTCGTGGCCATGTACAGGGACCAGGGCGCCCTCACCTGACGGTGGGCTCGCTCACCCGGCCGAGCACGGCGAGGGCATCCTCGCGGCCGAGCCGCTCCTGGCGGTACTGCTCGAGGAGGATCGTGAGCATCGCGTCGGCCTGGTCCGCGTCCTCGGCGCCCATCGCCTCGGCCGCGAAGGCCACCCGCAGGTTCAGCGCGTAGGCGTCGGCGGCCGTCTGGGCGAGGCACAGGTGCGTGGAGACCCCGGCGAGCAGGATGCGCTCGGTGCCCCACGTCCTGAGGCGCTGGAGCAGGTCGGTGCCCACGAACGCGCTGTCGCGGCGCTTGACGAGCTGGGGCAGCCCGTCTGTGTCCAGCTCGGGCAGGGATTCCGCCTGCTCGGTGCCGCGGAACGCGAAGCCCTGCCCGTCGTCGAGCATCGCCAGGGTCCACGTGGACTGGTCGCGCTCGTGCTCGGTGCGGACCACGTGCGCCGGGAGCCCCGAGCCGCGGGCGGCGGCGATCAGATCGTTGCAGGCGGCGACCAGCCGCCCGCGCTGCGCCGCGAGCTCGGGGAACTCGAAGAACGAGTTCTGCATGTCGATGATCAGCAGGGCGGTGCGCATGCCCGCGCCTTACCCGCGGGCGCGGGCACGCACACACATCCCTGCCCAGGCGGAGGCCGCCTGGGCAGCGTGCCGGTCGCCGAGGACGTAGGTCAGTGGCCGCGGTGGATCCATTCCTGCAGGTGGGGGGCCTCGGTGCCGATGGTGGTGGGGTCGCCGTGGCCGG
>NZ_JBSSGJ010000023.1:0-55500 GCF_054063535.1 Sinomonas sp. RB5 | reverse complement strand
TGTGGGTGGCGAAGCAGTACTGCGGCTGGCCCTTGGCGCAGGCCCGGCACTGCCCGCACACGGCCCGCCAGTTCAGGATGACCCGGTCCCCGGGCCTCAGGTCGGTCACGTCCGGGCCGACCGCCGAGACCACGGCCGTGGACTCGTGCCCGAGCAGGTACGGGTAGTCCTCCCCGATGCCGCCCTGCTTGTAGTGCAGATCCGTGTGGCACACCCCGCACGTGAGCACGTCCACGAGCGCCTCGCCCGGGCCCGGATCCGGGACCAGGATCGTCTCCACCGTCGCCGGAGCACCCTTCGAACGCACCACGACAGCCTTGACCTCGTGGACGTCGGGGCGGTGGGCTGCACTGGTCATGGGGAACCTCCAAGGAGTGGGTCGGGGTGAGGGACTGCTGCCATGATGGCCATACAGGCGGGGGGTCCCGCCAATATTTGTGACGTAGATCACCTTTGGCCCGCGTGGGCTTGCGCGGCGCGGGCTACTGCCTCCGCGCGCGACGAGACGCCCAGCTTGCGGAACAGGTTCCGCAGGTGGAACTTGACGGTGTTCTCACTCAGGCCCAGCTCGGCAGCGATGGCGCGGTTGCGAAGGCCGCCGGCCAGGAGCCGGAGCACCTCCTCCTCGCGTTCGCCCAGCTCCCACTCCGCGCCCGGCCCCTTGGGCGCCCGGGATGACGGCGGATCCAAGGGCAGTGAGACGAACACGTCTGCCCCCCAGCCCTCCAGCACCTCGAGGCGCAGCCGCCCGTCGAGGGCCTGGACCCGCTGCTCGATGCGCCGGAGGCCGTCCTCGGCGAGCGAGAGGCCGCCCTGGCCGTCGTCCCGGATGTCCACGAGCAGGTTCGTGCCGTCGCAGCCCCACTGGATGCGGATGCGGTGCACCTCGTCCTGCTCGACCATGGCCAGCACGAGCGCGCGCACGATCGCGCGCGCGGCGTGGGCGACCTCCCCCGGGAGGGCCCGGCCGTCGACGGGCGGCTCGACGAACTGGAGGGAGATCCCGCTGAACCGCTCGAGAGGGCGCAGATCAGCCCGCAGGCGCTCGAACGCCGTGACCACGGGTTCCTCCAGGAGCGAGGCCGTCCTGTCAGCGGACGCCCTGAGCCTCACCAGTGCGGCCGCTGCGATGTCGATGGCCGCTCGTCGTGCCGCCCCATCGGACTGGCGCGCGGACCGGAGGGCGGCGAGGATCGTTTCGAGCGTGGTCGAGTGCGCGTCGGTGAGCTCTGCTGTGAGCCGCGAACGCTCGGCGGACACCGCGCGGGACTCCCTCAGGTACGACGGCGTCGCCTCGGCCACCTTGTCCCGGATCCGCACCGCCGCGAGGTGCCAGAGGCGGGCGAGCACCGCCCCGGTATCGGGGTCCAGGACCCCGCTGGCCTTAGGTGGGTCCGCCACGGCGAGGGGATCCGTCAGGACGAGGAGCGCGTTCGTTGCCGACCGCGCGGCGAGGACGGGACGGGACGCGCCGGCGATCCTCTCATCGCTCCACCGCGGAGCGAGGTCGGGCAGGGAGGACCGGATCAGGTCCAGTTCGTCGAGCGTGACGCGACTGATGATGGCTTCAGCCCCGGCCTTCTTCTGCGGCCGTCCGGTGCAGTCCTCCGTGAAGATCACGAGCGCCGAACACCGCACATACGGGGCGAGGGCTGTACGGAGAATCTCGGCGATGCGCGGCAGGGGCGCCTCGGCGAGAGCGGCAGCGGAGTCCAGGAGGGCCAGGGCCTCCCGCGCGGGATCGCGCGCGAAGGCGGCCGCGATGGTGGAGGACATCGCAGCAGTCTAAAGGGTGCCCTACCCGAACGGGTGGGCAGGACCGCCCGAGAAGGCAGTTCCCGCCCCTCCGGACGGCGGAGATGCTGGAGGCAGCCCCTCCCCAGCCCGCGCGGCACCGACAGCAAAGGAGCATCTGTGAGCATCGAGACCCTTCCACGGCAGCGCCGGGTCACCTCGGACGGCGTCCACCGCAGCCTTGGCCTCATCCACGGGGAGGTCATCATGGCGACGGGCGAACTGCACCGCGGAGAGCTGGCCGCCGTTGCCGAGCTGATCTCGGACGCGCCCCGGATCTTCCTCGCTGGCGCGGGCCGCAGCGGCCTGGTGCTCCGCATGGCCGCCATGCGCCTCATGCACCTCGGCCTGGACGTCCACGTCGCCGGAGACACCACGACGCCGGCCATCCGCTCGGGCGACCTGCTCATCGCCGCGTCGGGGTCGGGCACGACGTCCGGCGTGGTGAAGGCCGCGAGCACGGCGGCGGCTGTGGGTGCCCGGATCGCGGCGTTCACGACCGACGGCGCATCGCCGCTCGCTGCCCGCGCCGAGGCCGTCGTGATCATCCCGGCCGCGCGGAAGGCCGACCACGGCGGCAATGCCTCGCGCCAGTACTCGGGAAGCCTCTTCGAGCAGGTGCTGCTCGTGGCCACTGAGGCCCTCTTCCAGACCCTCTGGGAAGTGGACGGGACCCCGGCCGAGGAACTGTGGCTCCGCCACGCGAACATCGAATAGCCCACCCCCACGACCAGGACAATCCACCACGAAAGGAACACATCATGAAGCTGCAGGTCGCCATGGACGTGCTCACCGTTGACGAGGCCCTCGAGCTGGCCGCGCAGGTTGCGGAGCACGTGGACATCATCGAGCTCGGCACGCCACTCGTGAAGAACGCCGGGCTCTCGGCCGTCACGGCCGTCAAGGAGGCCCACCCGACGAAGGTCGTCTTCGCCGACCTCAAGACGATGGACGCCGGCGAGCTCGAGGCCGAGCTGGCCTTCAAGGCCGGGGCGGACCTTGTGTCCGTGCTCGGCAGCGCGGACGACTCGACGATCGCCGGTGCCGTCAAGGCGGCCCGCGCCCACAACAAGGGCGTCGTCGTGGACCTCATCGGCGTCCAGGACAAGGTCACCCGCGCCCAGGAGGCGCGCCAGCTCGGGGCCAAGTATGTCGAGTTCCACGCGGGCCTCGATGAGCAGGCCAAGCCCGGCTACGACCTCAGTGTGCTCCTGACCGCCGGGGAGAGGGCCCGCGTGCCGTTCTCGGTGGCCGGCGGGGTCAACGCGGCAACCATCGCCTCGGTCCAGCGCGCGGGCGCCGACGTGGCGGTGGCCGGCGGCTCGATCTACGGCGCAGCGGACCCCGCCAAGGCAGCACGCGAGCTCAGGGCCGCCATCATCTGAGGCGGCCCAGCCCCGCTCAGCGCCGTCACCGACGGCACGACCGCCATCTCCGAAAGGCCCTCTCCTTGTTCACCACCACTCCTGACCCGCACGACATCGACGAGGGCGCCCTCGAGGTGCATGCGCCGAAGACGGCCGCGGCGGGAGTGAAGGCGGTCGCCGTGGCGCTCGAGCGGGGCCTGGCGCAGGCCGGGGTCGCACGGACGGTGCGGGGGATGCTGCGGATCAACCAGCGGGACGGGTTCGACTGCCCGGGGTGCGCGTGGCCGGAATCGATCACCGGGAAGCGGAAGCCGGCGGAGTTCTGCGAGAACGGCGCGAAGGCCATCGCCGAGGAGTCCACCGTGCGGACGGTCACGCCGGAGTTCTGGGCCGCGCACCCCATCGCCGAGCTCGAAGGCAGGAGCGAGTTCTGGCTCGGGTCCCGGGGCCGGATCACCGAGCCCGTGGTGGTCCGGCCCGGGGAGACGCACTACTCGCCGATCTCCTGGGGGGAGGCGTTCGAGCTGATCGGAGAGCACCTCCGCGCGACGACGCCGGAGCGCTGTGTGTTCTACACCTCGGGGCGCACGGCGAACGAGACCGCGTTCCTGTACCAGCTCTTCGCCAGGTCCCTGGGGACGAACAACCTGCCCGACTGCTCGAACATGTGCCACGAGTCCTCGGGGTTCGCCCTGAACCCCACGATCGGGGTGGGGAAGGGCACGGTCTCCCTGGAGGACATCCATCGCTCGGAGCTGGTGCTCGTGGTGGGCCAGAACCCGGGGACGAACCACCCGCGGATGCTCTCGGCCCTGGTGGAATGCCGGAAGAACGGCGGCAAGGTCGTCGCGGTCAACCCCCTGCCCGAGGCAGGCCTCATGGCCTTCAAGGACCCACAGGCGCTCGGGGGCATCGTGGGCGGGGGCGAGAAGGTCGCGGACGAGTTCCTCCAGATCAAGGTCGGCGGCGACCTGGCCCTCTTCCAGGCTCTGGGCCACCTGCTGCTGGCGAGGGAGGAGCGCGAGCCGGGCTCCGTCGTCGACCGTCACTTCGTCGAGGCGCAGACGGCCGGGTTCGCGGAGTACCGCGAGGCGCGCCGCGCCCTGGACTGGGCCGAGACGGAGCGCGCCACGGGGCTCTCCCGCGCCCAGATCGAGACGGTCGCGGAGATGATGGTCGCCTCCAAGGCCACGATCGTGTGCTGGGCCCTGGGGCTGACGCAGCAGCGGCACTCCGTGGACACGCTCAAGGAGATCGTCAACCTGCTCCTGGTCCAGGGGAACTTCGGCAGGCCGGGTGCCGGCGCCTGCCCGGTGCGCGGGCACTCCAACGTCCAGGGCGACCGGACCATGGGGATCTGGGAGAAGCCCACCGAGGCCTTCATCGCCGCCCTCGAGGCCGAGTTCGGCATCCCGTTCCCCCGGGAGCACGGCTACGAGTCCGTGGAGACCCAGCACGCCCTGGAGGCCGGGGAGGTGGACGTGTTCGTCTCGATGGGCGGGAATTTCCTCTCCGCGGCCTCGGACACCGAGCACACGAGGGCCGGGCTGAAGCGCACCGGGCTGACCGTCCATGTGTCCACGAAGCCGAATCTCTCGCACGTCGCCCACGGGCGCACCTCCCTCATCCTGCCCACGCTGGGCCGGACGGACGTGGACGACAAGCACGCGGGCGGGCGGCAGTTCGTCACCATCGAGGACTCCATGTCGGTCGTGCACCGCAGCCAGGGCCGGCTGCGGCCCGTCTCCGAGCACCTCCTCGCCGAGCCCGTGATCGTCGCCCGGATGGCGCAGGCGGCCCTCGGAGAGGACCACCCGGTCGACTGGCGCGCGATGGCCGAGGACTACGACCTGATCCGCGACCACATCGCCCGCGTCATCCCCGGGTTCGAGGACTACAACCGGCGCGTGCGCACGAGGGACGGCTTCGTGCTGCCCTCCCCGCCCCGGGACACCCGCACCTTCGCGACCGACATCGGGAAGGCCCGCTTCACCGTGTCCCCGCTGGAGTACCTCACGCCCCCGGCCGGCCACCTGATCCTCCAGACCCTGCGCTCCCACGACCAGTACAACACCACGATCTACGGCCTCGACGACCGCTACCGCGGCATCTCCAAGGCCCGCAAGGTGGTGCTCGCGAACCCTGAGGACCTCGCGGCCCTCGGCTTCGCCGACCGCGAGCTCGTCGACGTCATCTCGGTGTTCAACGGCGACGAGCGCCGCGCCGAGGCCTTCCGCCTCGTCGGGTATCCGACCGCCAGGGGCTGCGCGGCCGCCTACTACCCCGAGGCCAACGTCCTCGTCCACAAGGACCTCGTGGCCCGCGAGTCCAACACTCCCGGCTACAAGGCCCTCACCGTCCGCTTCGAGCGGCGCCAGTAGGTCTTGCTCCGGACAGGGGCGAAAACCTCTTGACCTCGTGTGAGCGGCCCCACTAGTTTGTTATATATCAGTTGTATGAGCAGGGGGTTGCATCCCCGCCGCCACCTCGGCAGACCCCCACGACCGCCCGGACCCCCGGAAGGAAACCCATGACTGCAGAAGCCCTCCTCCGTCCGAGCGAGTCCGGCGCAGGTGCGCGCACCCCGGCCGGCGGCGGCCACGCCGCGGTCCTCACGCTCTCATGTCCGCAGCGCAGCGGGATCGTCCATGCGGTCTCGCGGTTCCTGGTCGAGCGGGGCTTCGACATCACGGAGCACCAGCAGTTTGACGACCGCGAGGAAGGGACCCTCTACCTGCGCACGGCCTTCGGCTCGGCGGCTCCGGTCGAGGCCGCGTCCCTCGCGGGGGAGTTCGCCGACATCGCCGAGCAGTTCGGCATGGACTTCGCGTTCCACCCGGCGGCCCCGCCGCGGGTGCTCGTCATGGTCTCGAAGCTGGACCACTGCCTGCACGACCTGATCTACCGCTGGAAGGCCGGCAGCCTCGCTGCCGAGCTCGTGGCGGTCGTCTCCAACCACCCGGACCTGCGCCCGATGGCCGAGTCGGCAGGGCTGCCGTTCATCCACATCCCGGTCACGGCGGAGACGAAGCCGCAGGCGGAGGCCGAGCTGCTCGAGGTCGTGGCGGAGTACGAGGCGGACCTCGTGGTCCTGGCCCGCTATATGCAGGTCCTCTCGGACGGACTGTGCCGGCAGCTTGCGGGACGGGCCATCAACATCCACCACTCGTTCCTGCCGGGCTTCAAGGGCGCCAAGCCCTACCACCAGGCCCACGCCCGCGGCGTCAAGCACATCGGCGCGACCGCCCATTACGTCACCGCGGATCTGGACGAGGGCCCGATCATCGAGCAGGAGGTGATCCGCGTGGACCACCGCCTGTCCCCGCAGGAACTCGCGACGGTGGGCCGCGACGCCGAGACGCTGGCCCTGGCCCGGGCCGTGCGCTGGCACGCCGAGAACCGCGTCCTCCTCAGCGGCCACCGCACCATCGTCTTCCCCTGACCCCCGACTTTCCACGACCTCCAAGGGAGCCCCTCATGCCTTCACCACGCGTTGTCATCATCGGAGCCGGGATCGTCGGCGCCAACCTCGCCGACGAGCTCACCGCCCGCGGCTGGACGGACATCACCGTGCTCGACAAGGGCCCGATCCCGCTGACGGGCGGCTCGACCTCGCACGCGCCGGGCCTGGTCTTCCAGACCAACTCCTCCAAGACCATGACCGAGTTCGCCGCCTACACCGGGCGCAAGCTCGCAGCCCTGAAGCGCCCGGGCTTCGCCGCGTTCAACCAGGTGGGCGGCCTCGAGATCGCCACGAGCGAGCGGCGGCTCGCCGAGCTCAAGCGCCGGCACGGGTGGGCCACCGCGTGGGGGGTCGAGGCACGGCTCGTGGACCCGGCCGAGGCCAAGGCCCTCCACCCGCTCATCGACGAGGACATCGTCCTGGGCGGCCTCCACCTGCCCGGCGACGGGCTCGCCTCGTCCGTGCTCGCCGTCGAGCTCCTGCGCGAGCGGGCCCAGGAGCGCGGCGCTACGTTCGTCGGCGGCGTGCAGGTCACGGGCATCGAGCGCGCGGGCGGCCGGGTCACCGGCGTCCGGACGGGCGAGGACGTGGTGCCGGCGGACATCGTCATCTCCGCCGCCGGATTCTGGGGCCCCGCGCTCGGCGAGCTCGTGGGCATGCGCGTGCCGCTCGTGCCGATGGCGCACCAGTACGTCAGGACCACCCCGGTGCGCGAGCTCGCCGAGCAGGCCGACGGCGTCGCCCTCGGCGGCAGCCATGTCCTCGGCACCGGCAACAGCGCGATGCTGCCGATCCTGCGCCACCAGGACGCGGGCCTGTACTTCCGCCAGCACGGGGAGTCCCTCGGCATCGGCTCCTACGACCACCGCCCCATCGCGGTGGGCTACGACGAGCTCCCCGCCGTGGACGGGAGCCAGATGGGCGAGCACTCGATGCCCTCGCGGCTCGACTTCACCCCCGAGGACTTCGAGCGGGCCTTCAAGGCCACCAAGCAGCTCCTGCCGGGCCTCGAGGGGGTCGGCATCGCCGACGCCTTCAACGGGATCTTCTCCTTCACCCCGGACGGCGGCTCCCTCGTGGGCGAGTCCCCCGAGGTGCGGGGCTTCTTCATCGCCGAGGCCGTGTGGGTCACCCACTCCGCCGGCGTCGCCAAGGCGGTCGCCGAGCTCCTCGTCGACGGACAGTCGGCCACCGACCTGCACGAGCTGGACGTGGCGCGGTTCGAGGAGATCCAGCTGACCGACGAGTACGTGCTGGAGACCTCGAAGCAGAGCTTCGTCGAGGTCTACGACATCAAGCACCCGCTCGAGCCCCGCCAGTCCCCGCGCGGGCTGCGCGTCTCGCCGTTCCACGCCCGCCAGCGCGAGCTCGGCGGCTTCTTCCTCGAGGCTGCCGGCTGGGAGCGCCCGCAGTGGTACGAGGCCAACCGCGGCCTCCTCGACACCCTCCCGGCCGAGTGGCAGGCCCCGGCCCGCGACGACTGGGCGGCCCAGTTCGACTCGCCCATCGCCGCGGCCGAGGCCCATGCGACCCGCACGAACGTGGCCATGTACGACATGACCGCGCTCAAGCGCCTCGAGGTCTCCGGCCCCGGCGCCCTGCGCCTCCTGCAGCGCCTGACGACCGGGCAGATCGACAAGAGCATCGGCTCGGTGACCTACACCCTCATGCTCACCGAGGCCGGCGGCATCCGCAGCGACCTGACCGTGGCCCGCATCAGCGAGGACCTCTTCCAGGTCGGCGCGAACGGCGGCCAGGACCTCGACTACCTCTCCCGCGAGGCCGCGGACCAGACCGCCGCGTCCCCGGCCGAGTGGGTCCAGGTCCGGGACACCACCGGGGGCACCTGCTGCGTCGGCGTGTGGGGCCCGCGCGCCCGGGACCTCGTCCAGCCGCTCACCCCCGCGGACCTGACCAACGAGGGCCTGAAGTACTTCCGGGCCGTGTCCACCACCATCGCGGGCATCCCGGTCCGCGTGATGCGACTGTCCTACGTGGGCGAGCTCGGCTGGGAGATCTACACCTCGGCCGAGTACGGCCAGCGGCTCTGGGACGCACTCTGGGGCGCGGGCCAGCCGTTCGGCGTCATCGCCGCCGGGCGCAGCGCCTTCAACAGCCTGCGCCTGGAGAAGGGCTACCGCTCGTGGGGCTCGGACATGACCACCGAGCATGACCCGGTCCAGGCCGGGCTCGAGTTCGCCGTGCGCCCCGCCAAGGGCGACTTCGTGGGCAAGGCCGCCTTCGAGGCCGCCTCCGGGGCGGCCCCCGCGCGCCGCCTGCGCTGCCTCACGGTCGACGACGGCACTTCCCTCGTCCTGGGCAAGGAGCCGGTCTTCATCGGCGGCGCCCCCGTGGGCTACGTGACGAGCGCGGCCTTCGGCCACACCGTCCGCAAGCCCGTGGCCTACGCCTGGCTGCCCGGCGAGGTCGCGGTCGGCGACTCGGTCGAGATCGACTACTTCGGCACCAGGATCCCCGCCACCGTCCAGGCCGAGCCTCTCGTCGACCCGGAGATGGCGAAGATCCGCGCCTGACCCGTCCCAGCACGAGAAGCGGGCCCCGCCCCACCCGGAACCTGACCGGGCGAGGCGGGGCCCGCCGTCGTGCGCTGAAGAAAGGGCGTCAGAGGGCGGCGCGGACCAGGTCCTCGAAGTGCGTCACGTGCTCCTCGGCGAGCTTGGCCGCGCGCTCCGGATCGCCGTCGATGATGGCATTCACGAGCTCGGCGTGCTCGTGCACGTTGCCGGTGATCGGCGCGAGGCCCGCCAGCACGAAGTTCCACATCCGCTGGGAGAGGCTGAAGTACTGGATGAGCGTGGCCTCGACGTACGTATTGCGCATGGTCGCGTAGATGGCCCGGTGGATGCGCTCGTCGAGGGCCATCGCATCCTGGTTGGACCTCACGCCGTCGTGGGAGAGCTCCTCCAGGCACCCCCGGAGGACTACCCGGTCGTCGTCCGTCACGTGCTCGGCGGCCCGGCGCGCGGCGAAGGCCTCGAGCACCCGGCGCGCGTCCGAGATGGCGCGCAGGTCCTTGATGTTCACCTCGGAGATGATGGTGCCCCGGCGCGGGTAGACCGTCAGCAGCCGGTCGGACTCGAGCCGCTTGACCGCCTCGCGCATCGGGGTCCGGCCCACGCCGAGCTCCCGCATGAGCGACTCCTCGTCCACGGCCGACCCCGGCGGCAGGCGCATGTCGATGATCCGCTCGCGCAGCTCAGCGTACGCATGCTCGGCGAGTGTGCGGCCGGCGCTCTTGCTTCCCATACCACAGATATATCAGATACCGGGCGCGGCCACGCGTCAGCGGAAGCGGTTCAGCACGCGCACGGCGGCGGTGAGGAGGTCCGCGTACCGCTCGTTGGACATCCCCGGCAGAGGTGCGAAGCGCAGCAGCCGCTGCACGGCGACGGTCTGCGCCTCGGTGTACTTCAACAGGCCCTCGGCCCCGTGCCGTCGCCCCACCCCCGAGCCCTTCCACCCGCCCATGGGCGCGGCATGGGACCCCCAGGACGCTGCGTAGCCCTCGTTGACGTTGACCGTGCCGGCCTCGAGGCGCGCCCCGAGCTCCGCGCCGCGAGCGGGCCGGGTCCACAGGCTTGCGTTGAGCCCCAGCGCGCTGTCGTTGGCCCGCGCGATCGCCTCCTCGTCCGAGGCCACCGGGTAGACCGCCACGACCGGGCCGAAGGTCTCCTCCCGGCACAGGGCAGCGCTCTCGGGCACGTCGGAGAGCACGGTGGGGTCGAAGAAGTACGGGCCCAGCTCGGGCCGGGCCGTGCCGCCGGCCAGGATCCGGGCACCGCGGGCCACCGCGTCCTCGAGGTGGGCCCGGACCTTCTCCAGCTGGGCCTCGGAGATCAGCGAGCCCATCTCCGCGTCCCAGCCCGCTCCGGCGGCCACGCGCATGCGCCCCACCTCGCCCAGGAACGCCTCGGTGAACTGCGTCCTGACGGCCTCGTGCACGTAGATCCGCTCGGGGCCGATGCACAGCTGCCCGGCGTTGGCGAAGCACGCCCGCGCGGCGCCGGCCGCGGCGGCCGGGATGTCCGCGTCGGCGAGGACGATGAGGGGGTTCTTCCCGCCCAGCTCCGCCGAGAAGCCGATGAGCCGCTCGCCGCAGCGAGCCGCGACCTTCCGCCCAGTCGCACTGGAGCCGGTGAACATGATGTAGTCCGCGGCCTCCACCAGTGCGGGGCCGGCCTCGTCCCGCGGGCCGACCACGACTTGGGCCAGCCCGTCGGGCAGGCCGGCCTCGCGCAGGAGGGAGAGGGTGAGCAGCGCGCTGAAGGGCGTCTTCTCGTCCGGCTTGATCACCACGGCGTTGCCGGCGAGGAGGGCGGGCACGGAGTCGCTCGCCGGGAGCGTGAACGGGTAGTTCCACGGGGTGATGACACCGACCGCGCCCTTGGGGTGGCGGCGCTCGGTGGTCTGGGTGAACACGGGGAACGCCCCGCCGCGCCGGCGCGGCCGCAGCAGCCCGGGGGCGGCGTGGGCGTAGTACGCGGCGGTGCGGGAGACGTCCATGACCTCCTCGAGCGCGGCGAGCCGGGCCTTGCCGGTCTCGGCCTCGATGACGTCGAGGATCTCATCGCGCCGATCCAGCACGAGCGAGGCGAAGCGGCGGGCGACGGCGGCCCGCGCCGTCGCGGGCATCCTCGCCCAGGCCTTCTGGGCGGCGCGGGCCCGGGTCACGGCCGCCGCGATCTCGGCTGCGGAGGCCTGGCGCACGACGCCGAGTGGCCGGCCGTCGCTGGGGGCGGTCACCTCGTGCTCCGGGCCGGTGCCGGTGGCCAGGGCGGCGAGGCTGGCGAGGGCCGCGGCCGCGGCCCCGGAGGAAGGCGAGAGGTGCGCGGAGGGGGCGGGCGTCGTCGTCCGGGAGGTCATGCACACGAGGGTAGCGCCGCGGGCCCCGCGGATGCTACTGGTCGGTAACTAACGGTCTCGCGGGTCTGGGCGCCGCGGGTCTAGAAGAGCGGTCCCCAGTCGGCGATCGGGATGTAGACGAAGGCTGCGATGGCCGCCGCCGTCAGGGCCACCGCGAGCATGAGCACCAGTTCCGAGCGCTCCCCGAGGAGGACGGCCACCCAGTGGGCTCCCGCGATGAAGGCGGTGGTGAGGGCAATGGCGAACAGGAGGTAGCTGCCGGCGTCCGAGGCGGGAACGCCGAGCACGCTGACGGCCGCCTCTGCGGCCACGAAGCCGAGGATGGGGGAGGCCACGATCAGGCCGAGGGAGAAGAGGGCATTCCGTCCGCGGCGCGTCGTGGGCCGCCAGCCGTGGAATCGCCGCGTCACGGTCTCGAGCCTCCTTCATGGACGCCGGGTCCGCGCGGTGGAGGCGGACCGATAGAGCTTACCCGCCCGGGCGGGCGCTCAGACCTCGAGGCACTCGTTGATCTGGATGGTGGCGCCGAGGGCGAGGAACGGGTGGTCTTTCAGGAGCGCCCGTACCTCGGAGGCCGAGCGGGCCTCGACGATCGAGTATCCGTCCACTTCCATCTGGGCGCCGGGTTCGCCCCTGGCGAGCTGGCCCACCACGAACAGCGGCGCGCCGAAGTCCACCATCGCCGCCCCGAGGGCCTTCTCCGCCCACGCCCGGAAGTCGCGCCGCTCCCCGGCCACCTCGTCCATCTCGGGGTAGGGCAGGTCGTGGTACGTGATGAGGAAGCGCGTCATGGGAGGCTCCTTCCGCTGCTCGGCTGCTCGGCGCCGGCCCGGCCCGGGTCAGAGCTCGACGCACTCGTTGATCTGGATGGTCCCGCCGCGGGCGAGGTAGGGGTGGTCTGCGAGCAGCGCCCGCGCATCCGCGAGGTCGCGGGCCTCGATGATCGTGTAGCCGTCGATCTGCACGGCGTCCGTGGCCTGGCCGTCCGAGAGCTGGCCGCCGAGCAGCAGGGGCGTACCGAAGTCCACGAGGGCGCTCCCGAGGGACTTCTCCGTCCATTCGCGCAGCGCGCGCCGCAGGGGCTCGATGACCTCGCGCTCGGGGTAGGGCATGCCGTGGTAGGTGATGAGGAAGCGAGTCATGGCCGATCCTTCCGCCGCTCCTGCCGTAACCGTACCGCTGGCGCGGAGCCGCCAGAAGGGCACATTCGCCTACCGCGCCAGGAGCACCTCTCTGAGGCTCATCGGCCGGCGTCCGGTGATGGTCTCGACGTCGTCGCTGACGTGCTCCATCTCCCCGGCGGCGATCGCGGTGTAGGTCGAGACCCAGGCCTCGTACTGCCAGTCCGGGGCCGGCCACTTCCTGCGGGACTCGTAGGCCTCGGCGACCGTCTCGTTGTGGAAGGTAACGGTGCGGCCGCGGACGGCGGAGATCACGTGCGCGATCTGGGCCATGGTGAGGGCCTCCGGGCCGGTGAGCGTGTAGGTGACCCCGGCATGGGCTTCCGGGTCGAGGAGCACGGCGGCGGCGCAGCAGGCCACGTCGGCCTGGGCCACCACCGCGGCGGCGCCGTTGCCCGCGGGGCCGCGGAGCACGCCGTCGTCCCCCACCATGCCCTCGAGGAAGTCGGCGTAGAGGCAGTCCCGCAGGAAGGTGTAGGCGAGGCCCGCGGACTTGATGTGCTCCTCGGTGGCGAAGTGGTCCCGGGCGAGGGTGAACGTCGCGTCCGGGGCGGCGCCCATGAACGAGGTGTAGACCAGGTGCCGCACCCCGGCGGCCGCGGCGGCGTCGATGAAGCTGCGGTGCTCGTCGAGGCGCGTCTCGCTCTCCCGGCCGGAGACCATGAGCAGCGTCTCGACGCCCTCGAGCGAGCGCTCGCAGAGGTTCCCGTCGGCGTAGTCGGCGGGACGCACGACGGCGCGCGGCAGGTCGGGTGCCTTCGCCGGGTCCCGGGGGAGCAGCACCAGGGGCTCGCCGCGCTCGGAGAGGAGCCGGGCCACGTGGCCTCCGATGGCGCCGGTGACGCCGGTGATGCCGAGGGTGGGGGAGCCGTCCATGGCTCCGAGCGTAGCCCGGGAGGCGGCCGTGGGCGACGACGAGGAGCGCCATCTCCCCAAGGGCGCACAGCGGGTCTACAGTGTCGCCATGACTGAGCAGCGCGACACCGGCGAAGAGCCGGCGGAGGACGAGGTCGAGTACCCTTCACGCCAGGAGGCCGACGGCCCCCGGGACTCCGGCGATGACGCCAACGCCCTCCGCTTCACCGAGGAGGAGCAGCTCATCCACGAGCAGATCCGCCGGCACCGCGAGGAGGCGGAGCGGAAGAAGAAGGCCGCAGGGCAGGGGTAGCGCGCTCTGCACTGCGGGTGAGCTCACCCAAGAATGTCGGACTCAGCCAATAGGCTGAGGGCGTGAGCGATAGTGGGGGAATCGACGACGGCGGTCTGCCGGACGGTCTGTATGAAACGCTGCGGACCGAAGCGCTCCAAAGGCGCGTTGTGGCCTTGCGGCCAGGGCGGACGACGACATTCGAGGGAATCCCCGAAGCCGATGTGCCCGAGGTCCTCGCGCGGCATATCGGGAATGTGGTTCGCGAACGGCTCGCCTCTGAGCGAGCCGAAGACCGGATTGCCACCGCCAATCGGCTGCTCGCCTCGATATCGGGCCCCGAAGCGGCGGACATCGTCCTCGAGGGACCGACGCTCCTTCACGCCGTCTACGACTCGACCGATGTGCGGCGCCGCGAGCTGCGCCGTCCGAGCACTCCTTTCAGCGATGCCGCCCTTCTGACGGCAAGCCACGAAGACCCGAATCTCGCCCACGAACTGCGCCGCGAAATCGAGTCCGCAAGTTCAGTGGACCTGATCTGTGCCTTCATCAAATGGCGCGGGCTGAGGCTCCTCGAGTCTGAATTGCGCGAGCTCAAGGACCGCGGAACCCGATTCCGTGTGATCACGACGACGTACATGGGGGCCACCGAACGCCAGGCCATTGACGAGCTGGTGCGTCGCTACGGCGCCGAAGTGCGGATCAATTACGAGACGAATGCCACGAGGCTCCACGCCAAGGCGTGGCTGTTCCGCCGCGTGACCGGATTCGACACGGCCTACGTCGGCAGTTCCAACCTCAGCCAGCCTGCACTTCTGGACGGTCTCGAATGGAACGTGCGACTTTCCGGAATCGGCACGCCCCGCCTCCTGCAGAAGTTCCAGATAACGTTCGACTCGTACTGGGAGGACAGGCGATTCGTTCCGTACGATCCCGACCGTGATGGCGCGCGCCTCGATGAAGCCCTCCGCCGCTCAGGCAGCAAGGAACGGCGGCGGGACCTCGGGCCGACAGGGCTTGACGTTGTTCCCTACCTCCACCAGCAGGAAATGCTGGACGACCTCGAGTCCGAACGGTCCAAGGGGTACCACCGGAACCTGCTCGTGGCGGCAACCGGCACCGGCAAGACCGTAGTGGCGGCCCTCGACTACACACGGCTCGCCCAGGGGCGTCCCGAGAAGCCGACCCTGCTCTTCGTCGCCCACCGCAGGGAAATTCTCGAGCAGTCTCTCGCCACCTACCGTCGCGTGCTCAATGACGGAAGCTTCGGCGAACTCCTCGTCGGGCGGGAGAAGCCCCGCGAGTGGCGCCACGTCTTCGCTTCCGTGCAGTCTCTCGATTCAGACCTTCTCCAGTCCCTCGGACCCGGCGCCTTCGAGATCGTCGTGATCGACGAGTTCCACCACGCCGCGGCACCCACCTACCGCCGCCTCCTTGAGCAGTTGGAACCGAGCGAGCTCCTCGGTCTCACGGCGACTCCCGAGCGCGGTGATGGCGTCAGCGTTGCCCACGAGTATTTCGGCGGCCGGACTGCAAGCGAAATAAGGCTGTGGGACGCGCTCGGCGAGGATCTCCTCGTTCCCTTCCACTACTTCGGCATTGCAGACGACGTGGACCTGTCGCGGGTCGAATGGCGGCGCGGAAGCTATGACCTGAACCAGCTGGATGCGCTGTACACCGGGAACGACGCCCGGGCAGCCAAGGTCATCGAAGCGCTGCGCGACAAGGTCCTCAGCACTGCGGACATGAGGGCCATCGGCTTCTGTGTCTCGGTGCAGCACGCGCAGTACATGGCCCGGGTGTTCACTCGGGCCGGGATCGACTCCCTTGCGGTCTCCGGCTCGACCCCGGACGAGGAGCGCGCGGAAGCCCTCCGGAAGCTGCGCGATCGCGAGGTCAACTGCCTCTTCGCCGTCGACCTCTTCAATGAGGGCCTCGACGTGCCGGAGATCGACACCATTCTGCTGCTGAGACCGACGCAGAGCGCGACGGTCTTCCTTCAGCAGCTGGGCCGAGGGCTACGCCGGGCCGAAGGAAAAGCAGTTCTCACGGTGCTCGATTTCATCGGCCAGCAACACCGGGCCTTCAGATTCGACGCCAAGTACCGTGCGCTGCTCGGCGTCGGGCGCAAGCGGCTCGGGCAGGAGGTCGAAGAGGAGTTCCCCTCCCTTCCCTCCGGCTGCCAACTCCAGCTCGACCGCGTGGCCCAAGGCATCGTCCTCGACAACATCAGGTCCCAGCTGCGCCTCACCCGGCGGGCCGTCATGGAAGACATCCGCTCCCATGGGACGACAGACCTTGCCGTCTACCTTCGCGAATCCGGGACCGACTTGCGTGAGCTGTACAGGGGAACCCGCGACTCGTGGACAGGATACCTGCGGACGGCACAACTCATCAGTCCCGATTCCGTCCTCGAGCAACGCATCGCAACGAAGCTCGTCAGCAGTGCGAGTGAAGCCGAGCAGCAGATTCTGCGGAAGGTCTCCCGGTTCCTCCACGTAGACGACCTGGAACGCGCGAAGGCCTACACATCGCTTCTCCAGCCGGACGCCCCGCGCCTCGAGGACCTGGGAGTGCGAGAGCGGCTCTTCGCCCGGATGCTCTACTTCAACCTCGAATTGCAGGGGCAATTCGGTACGGAGGACTCCGCCATCGATGCGGGACTCGATTTCGTTCGCAGCTTCCGCTGGGCACGCGCCGAGATCGAGCAGATCGTGGCCATCGCCGCCGATGCTGCGAGGCACACCCCCAGGGCGCTCGGGCTGGAACTCGCTCACCTTCCGATCCAGTCCCATGCCACGTACTCGCGCCAGGAACTGCTGGCGGCATTTCGGCTTGCTGGGAACCGGATTGCCAATCACCGTGAAGGCGTGGCCTGGTGCCCGGAGACCGGGGTCGATGCCTTCCTGGTCACGCTCGAGAAGGATGAGCGGGACCATTCACCGACAACGCTCTACAAGGACTACGCCGTGAGTCCAGAATTGTTCCATTGGGAATCGCAGAGCTCGACGACGTCTGCGTCGCCCGTCGGGCGGCGCTACCTGTCAGGGGAATCGCACGTCGTGCTCTTTGCCCGCCAAGCCGCCGAAGACGAACGGGGCATGACCCAGCAGTACACGTGCCTCGGAACGGCTCGCTACGTCAGCCATTCCGGCGAGAAGCCGATTGCCATTACCTGGAAGCTCCACCGCCCGATGCCGGCCGACGTGTTCGCCGTCGCGAACGCCGTGGCGGTCTAGAACCTCAGCTCCCGCGCTGGCCGCTGACTGTCCCCGTACGGCACGGCGGCCCGCACCGGAAAGGTGCGGGCCGCCGTCGTGCGTCGGGGTGCGCTGCTACTCGGTGTCTGCCTGCCAGAGGTCGGGGCCGAACACCTCGTACTGGATCTTCTTGGCGGGGGTGCCGCGGCCGATCAGCTGGCTGCGCACGGCCTTCATGAAGGGCAGCGGGCCGCACAGGTAGTAGGTCGCATCCGCGGGGAGCCCGACTGCGCTGAGGTCCATGAAGCCCTCGTGCTCGCCGGCTGCGAGCTCCCGCCCGGGCTGCTCGTACCACGCCTCCAGGCTTGCGTTCGGCAGGGACCCGAGGTCCCGGGAGACCTGGTCGCGCAGCGGGAAGCTCTCCGGCGAGGTGCCGGCGTGCAGGAACAGCACCTCGCGCTGGGAGCCCTGGCCCGCGAGGTGGCTGAGCATGCCGGCGAACGGGGTGACGCCGATGCCAGCGCTGGCGAACACCACGGGACCGTCGCCCTCGGCGAGGACCACGTCCCCGAACGGTGCGGAGAGGATGACCTCGTCGCCCACCTCGAGGGAGTCGTGGATGAGGGTCGAGACCTCGCCTGCCGGACGCCCGGCCTCGTGGACCCGCTTGACGGCGAAGGTGCGGTGGTGGCCGTCGTCGGCCCGGGTGAGGCTGTACTGGCGGGGCTGGTGCAGCTGGTCCTCCGTGGGCATCTGGACCGTGACGTACTGGCCCGGCCGGGACGGGTAGACGTCGCGCTCGTCGGTCCGCTCGACCACGATCGAGACGACGTCGTCCGTCTCGGGCCGCTTCTCGACCACACGCCACGTGCGCCAGATGTTCTCCGGCTGGCCGCCGAAGTCCGCGTACAGCCCCCGCTCGAGGTTGATCAGGGTGTTGGCCATGAGCCAGTACACCTCGTCCCAGGCGGCGGCGACCTCGGGCGTGACGGCCTCGCCGAGCACATCCGCGATGGCCCAGAAGAGGTGCTCGTGGACCACCTCGTACTGCTTGGGGGTCACGGCGAGGGCGGCGTGCTTGTGGCTGATGCGGGAGAGCAGGGCCTCGGGCACCTCGCCCGGGCGTTCCAGAAGCATGGAGGCATAGGCGGCAACGGAACCGGCGAGGGCCTGCTGCTGCTGGCCGTCCGCCTGGTTCCCGCGGTTGAACACGCCGTTGAACAGCTCCGGGTGGGCCTGGAAGAGGTGGTCGTAGAAGCGCTGGGCGATCGTCTGGATGTTCTCCCCGACGGCGGGGAGGGTCGCCTTGATGATGGGCGCGGAGGTTTCAGAGAGCATGCTGGGTTACTCCTCACGGGCACCATGGAGGGGCGCCCTCGGGGCGGAACGGGGGTGGGCGGCTGGGGTCGGCGGGCGGACGGGGGAGAAGAGGGAAGGTCAGCGGGGAGTCTGGTCCTGGGAGCTGCCGAGCGCCCGCTGCGCGCCGGGGACGTCGCCGAGCCGGTCGACCTGGGCTGCGAGGGCATCGATGACCGCGCGGAGCTGGACCTGGGCGACCTTGGTGTAGGTGCGGACGTACTCGATCTCGTCGATCGGGGTGTGGTACTCGGGACCCCCCGCAGGCGCGGCGGGCGCGGCGGCCGGTGCCTGGTTCCCGGCAGCCTGCTCGGCGCGCCGGAGGATCTCGCTGTACTGCGTGCGGGCGCTGGCCACGAGGTCCTTGGAGTACTGTTCGGCTTCCGCGACGAACTTCTCGGCCAGGACCTGGGCCTGGCTGATGATCCTGACCATCTCCTCCTTCCCGGCCGTCTCCCGGGCCTCGAGCTGGACGCGGTCGGCGTCCAGCTGGTCCGAGACGGCCTGGAGGAAGCGGCGCACCGCCTGGGGGTCGTAGCCGTACTCCACCTGGTGGAAGGTGGCGGTGCGGACGTCGGACGGGCTGATCCGGGTTCCGTTCGTGGTGGTGCTCATCGTGTCCCTTCTAGCTGCTCTTCTCCGGTGGGTGAGGAATTGTCCTCGACGCCGGTGTAGTCCTCGTACCGGATGTCGCCGCGGGGCACTCCCGCTCCGACGAGTTCGCCGACGGTGTGGGAGACCATGGCGCCCGAGCCGCACACCAGCGCCAGGCGCCCCGCGGCGGACGGGTGCGAGGCTGCGGCGGCGCCGACCCAGCCGCGGTAGCCGGGAAAGGTCGCGTCGTCCGAGACGACCGGGTGGAAGGAGAACCACGGCTCGCGGGCGGCAAGGTCCGCGAGCCGCGCCTCGTCGTAGAGGTTCCAGGGCACACGGGCGCCGTGGAAGAGGTCCACGCGCGGCCCGGAGCCGTCCTGGCGCCACCTGGCCGCAACGCCGTCGAGGACGGCAGAGAGCGGTGCGAGGCCGGTGCCGCCGGCCACCAGCAGGAGGTCGCGGCCGCCGTCGGCAGTGAGCTGTTCGCCCACTGGCGCGCCGACCCGGATCACGTCGCCGGGGGAAGTCTTGCGCACGGCCGCCGTGCTGAAGAGGCCGCCGGGGACGAGCTGGACGTGGAACTCGACGGTGCCGTCGGGCCGGGGCGCGTTCGCCGGGCTCAGGTAGCGCCACGTACGGGGCAGTGCAGGGACCTCCACAGCGACGGACTGGCCCGGGACATAGGTGAAGTCCTGGGGAAGGCGCACCTGCAGGACGGCGACGTCGAGGCTGCGGCGGTCGACGGCGGTCACCTCGCCCTCCCACCACGGCGGCGTCTCGTCCGAGGCGTCCTCGGCGGCGATCACCATGACCTTGGCGATGATGCCGTAGGCCTGAGCCCAGTCCTTGGCGACCGCGTCGGTCCATTCGGCGCCGACGAAGCGCTGAAGCGTCGCAAGGAACGAGGACCCGACCATCGAGTAGTGCTCGGGGATGACCGAGAAGCGCCGGTGGTCCCGGCCGAGCTGGCGCACGAACTCGCCCACGTTGTCGATCCGGTCGACATGGCTGATGATGTGGCCCAGGGCCGCGAACAGCTTGTCCCGCTGGGCGCCCATCGCCACGGGGAACATCTCCCGGAGTTCGGGGTGGTGCGCGAAGAGGTGCGAGTAGAAGTACAGCGGGACGTCGTCCCCCAGACCGGCCGCGATCGACCACGTCCGCTTCAAGGCCCCCGAATCCACGTAGCCGTCCCTTCTGCGCTGTGCGCGCGGTGCCTGCATCGGTCGAAATGGCCCCTTCGAGCCAAGCCCCCCATGCAGCCAAGGGCCGCCACCGCAGAAAACTACACGCCTTGGATACCCAATTCCAGTCGGGGGGACGGCCGGGCGATTCCAGTGGCACATCGTGAGCGGGACGTGGGAGGCTGGGTGTTTTGCCCGACCCACCACGCCGTCATCCGGCGCCTCCTTGGTTGACCCTGCCCCGCGTGCCCCGGGAGGATTGATGGATGCCTACCACTCCACCGGGCCTGACCCTGGCACTGCGGCTCGTCGGCGAGGGCGTCCCCGACGGGCTCGCCGCCGTGCTCGCCGAGGCCTGCGCCGTTCCGCCCGGCCGCCGCACCGGCGAGGCCGCCGGCTGCGTCCTGGACCAGGCCGGGGCGCTCCGCGTGGTCGAGCTGCTCGAGGGGCAGCTGGGTCCGCAGGTGACGACCCGGGATGCCGTGGTCGCGCTGCTCGGCGCCGGCGCGGTGCTGTTCGGGGCGGAGGAGTCGGCACGCCTCGTGCTGCGGCACATGCCCGCCGCCGAGCAGGCGCTCGAGGAGATGGCGCAGGAATCCGAGGAGGCGGCCTGGGACGACCCGCTGCTGTCCGTGGAGGCCAAGGCCGAGCCGCTGATGATGCGCGCAGCGCTCGAGCTCGCCGCGGCGTCGGATCCGCACTTCAACCGCGAGCTGTACATGGACGAGTCGGTCCTGCTGCCCGGGTTCATGATCGTCCCGCAGGGCAACGCCGACTCGGTCGAGCTCAACGGCGCGCTCGTGAGCACGCCGGGCGGCTTCGTCTTCGTCCTCAGCGACGGCCTGCTCTCCGCGGAGACCGCCGGCCTCCTGCCCGTGGAGCGGCTCGGGAAGGGCGCGCAGGAGTTCCTGCTGGGCCAGATCAGCGCCGCGGTGTTCCTCGTGCCGGACTCGGTCGAGGAGGTGGAGGCGGGGGAGGGAACGGAACTGGGCCGGTCCCCGGACGGCGAGCTGTACGCCCACTTCGAGGTGCCCCCGCGCGGGGTGGTCAGCATCGGCCTGGTCTACTCGCACTGGCCCGCGAGCCGGCAGGAGGTCCTGCTGCGGCGGTTCGAGACCGTCATGGGGCGCGTCGAGGAGGCCCTGCAGGCGGCGTGACGCAGTGGCGGCCCCGCACCCAAAAGGTGCGGGGCCGCCGTCGTGCGTCGGAGGGTGCGCCGGTCAGTCCTCGGCGGCGACCGTCACGGCAGGGGCGGGGATCGGCTCGATCCTGCCCATGAGGAGCAGATACGAGGCCAGGCCGCCCACGAGGGCGACGCCGCCGATGATGAACGCGTAGACGAAGTGGCCGGTGGCGTCGACGATGAAGCCGGTGACGATCGGCGCGGCGACGCCCGCGAGCAGGTTCACGCAGTTGACGATCGCGGCGAGGGAGCCGGCGCTGCCCTCCGGGGCGATCAGGGCCGGCAGGGAGTTGCTCGTCACGTACACGAGCGCGATCCCGGCGCTGCCGATGGCGATCCACGTGATCGCCACGATCGGGGAGTTGCTGAACGCGGCGCCCACCGTGAAGAGGGCCACGATCATCCCGGCGACGAGCACGCCCTTGCGGACCTTGTCCGCGTTCGCGCCGCGGCCGATCACGCGGTCCACCCACCAGCCGCCGATCGTCAGCTCGGAGACGAACATGGCCAGGGCCGGGACGGCGGCGTAGATGCCGCTCTGCAGCACGCTCTGGTTCATGCTCGTCTGCATGTAGCCCGGCAGCCAGGTCAGCAGCATCCACAGCACGTAGCCGGCGCCGGCCAGGCCCAGCGACAGCCCCCAGACCTTGCGCTGGCGCAGGAGGTAGGCGATGGTCGACCAGTCGCTCGCGGGGCGCACGTCCTCGCTCGTCGCGCCGCCGTCGATGATGTAGCGGTACTCCTCGGCCGAGAGCGAGCCCTTGGACAGCTTGTGCTTCGGTCCGGTGTAGCGCCAGAGGAAGGCGCCCAGGAACACGAGGGAGAGGACGGCCTGGAGCCAGAAGGCCTCGCGCCAGCCCCAGGTGGCGACGGTGAAGGCGATGAGCGGCAGGCCGAGGACGTTGGCCAGACGCGTCCCGCTGTCGAAGATTGCGGTGCACAGGCCCCGCTCGTGCCGCGGGAACCAGAGCCCGGTGGCCTTCATCGCGCCGGGGAAGGCAGGGGCCTCCGCGACGCCGAGGAAGACGCGGGCGAGGACGATCACCCAGGCGCCGGAGGCGACCGCCGTCAGGACCGAGGCCACGGTCCACAGCACGGCGCTGGCACCCCAGACCTTCTTGACGCCGAAGCGGTCCAGCAGCATGCCGGAGGGGATCTGCATGATCGCGTAGGACCACAGGAAGGCCGAGGAGAGGACTCCGAACTCGATCGCGGTGAGGCCGAACTCCTTGGTGAGGGGGCCCTGCGTGACCGAGATCGAGAGGCGGTCCACGTAGTTGATGAGGATGCCGAAGCCCATCAGCAGCGCGATGCTCCAGCGGGCCTTGCCACGCGGGCGCACCGCCTTGACCGCAGGCTCGTGGTGGGTGTTCTTGGATGCTTGAGACAGCAAAGGAAGCTCCTGGGCAATGAAGAGGGGGACTCACTGCACGAAGCCGGGCGTGGTGCGCTCCGGCCCGTGCGCGGCAGGCCCGCCGTGGCGGTGCCGCCGATGGTCAGCTGCGGTGGAGTGCTCTGCGTCGAACGTGGCGTCAGGCGAGACCGATGGGCGGCCGCGGACGGCCCATCGGTATCGGACGTCCACGGACGATCAGAGTCTGGGGAAGGCGGCGACGTTGCCGGCGCTTCCCGGCGCGCACCGAACTCGCCTTCAGCGCGGCGCCAGCAGAGGGATTCATCGGATTGCCATTTCTGTGTCGGTGGGGCCGCCGAGTGAGCTGCCTCACGGTCCGGATTGGTATACCCAGAGTAGGACCCTCACTTAGGATTTCGCAAGAAGAAATTTGGATTTCACAAGGTGGAAATATTCGCCGGTCATCACACCGCCTCTGGCCTCCCGCGCTGCGCCGTCCGTAGGCTTGGCCCCAGGCGCCCGGCGAGCCGCCGGGATGCCACCCACGCACGGCGAAGGGGCTGGCACAGATGACCAAGACGCACGTCCATGAGTCACACCGGATCTCCGACCACGAGCACGGAGACGGCTGCGGCCACGAGGCGGTGGAGCACGGCGGCCACGTCGACTACGTGCACGACGACCACCGCCACTTCCTCCACGGAGACCACTACGACGAGCATGAGCACGTCGCCGAGCACAGCGCCCAGGACCACCGGCACGGGCCCGGCTGCGGCCACGAGGAGATCCAGCATGGCGACCACGTCGACTACGTCCACGACGGCCACAAGCACGCCCAGCACGAGCACCACTACGACGAGCACTGAGGAGGTCCCGCTCGCCGGCGGGGACGTCACCGAGGGGATCGTGCGCGTGGGGGACACGGTGCGCCGGCCCCTCGGGCCGCATTCGCCGCTCGTCCACGCCGTCCTGGCGCACCTCGAGGCCGTGGGGTTCGCGGGCTCCCCGCGGTTCCGGGGCCTCGACGGGCGCGGCCGGGAGGTGCTCACCTTCATCGAGGGCGAGGTTGCCGGGCGCCCGCACCCTCCATGGCTCGCCGACGATTCCCGGCTCGCCTCGGTGGCGCGCCTCCTGCGGGCGTACGACGACGCCGTGGCCGGCTTCGCGCCCCCGGCGCACCTCCTCGAGCCGGTCGCCCCGCCGGAGCTGCCCGGCATGCCGCCGGAGCCGGATGCGGCCCCGGAGCTGATCGGGCACCTGGACATCACGCCCGAGAACGTGGTGTTCCGCGGCGGCGAGGCCGTGGCCCTCATCGACTTCGACCTGGTCCGCCCGGCCACCCGCGTCGACGAGGTCGTGAACCTGTGCCTCCATTGGGCGCCCTTGGCTCCCGAGCGGGACCGCAGCGACGCGCTCAGGCGAGTCGACGCCGTCGTGCGCACCCGCCTCGTGGCGGACGCCTACGGGCTCGACGGCGCCGGCCGCGCCCGTCTCGTCCCCACGGCCGTGCGGCGGACCGAGCGGTCCTGGCACCTCATGCGCCACCGCGCCCAGACGCTCGGGGGCGGCTGGGCGCGGATGTGGGACGACGGGGTGGGGGAGAAGATCCAGCGCCGGCTTGCCTGGCTCGAGGCCGAGGGGGAGCGGATCAGCGCGGCGCTCTAGCCATCGATCCGCGCTGTAGCCACCGCCCTGCTCCCCTCGCCCCTGCCCTCCGACCTTGAGGGGTCTGTAACAGCCCCATTGCGGGGTCACGTCCTGCACCTTGAGGGGTCACGGCCGGCGCTTTGCGGGGCCATTGTCAGGACCTTGACTCCTTGAGGAGGACGCGGAGGTGACTCCCCAACGCCGCGGAGGTGACTCCTCAAGGGCGCGGAGGTGACTCCTCGAGGGTGGGCACTCAGACCCGCGCGGGCTGCGGCGCCGGCAGCAGGATCCCGTCGAAGAACCCCGCGAGCTCGGCGTGGGCGTCGAGCGGGAGGACCTGGGCCACGTACTGGTCAGGGCGGACCACTACGATCGCGCCGCGCTCGCGGTCGATCCCGCGCTCGTCGAAGATGTCCCGGCCGGCCTTGAGGTCCGGGGCGAACATCTTCTCGTAGTCCACCAGCCCGAACCGGCCCTTGCGCGGCTTGAGGAACTCAGGCAGTTTCTCCACCGCGAGGTCCCGGTGGCCCTGCTGGAACACCGCGCGCACGTCGAACACCACGTCGGGATCGGCGCCGTCCGGCGTGAAGCGCCGCACCGGCGACTCGGGGGACTCGGCGAGGAAGCGGCAGAACCGGGCAATGCCGGACTCGGCGGAATGCGGGTCGCCGGCGCCGGCGAACGCATAGATCCGCCACCGCCCGTCCGCGCGGGCCACGTGCCCGAGCCCGATCTCCTTCGCGTCCGCCACCCGGACCACCGGCGCCGAGTAGAACCGCTGCCCGACCGGGAAGGCCGCCGCGGCCGACTGGTGCTCGCCCGAGCCCGTCAGGGCCCCGGGCGCGTACTCGGTCGCGAAGCCGGCCGTGAAGCGGCCCGCCTCGGTGAAGATGCGCTGCTTCTCCGCGGCGTCCACCCCGCCGGCCTCGGGACGGTCCGGGTTCTTGGGCCTGGCCGCCATCATGGTGGAGAAGCGCAGGTCGAAGTCGATCAGCTCCTGCGCGATCGCGCGCCGCTCCCCGGCGTATGTGTCCAGGAGCGACTCCGGGCTGCGCCCCTCGAGCACCGCCGCGAGCTTCCAGCCCAGGTTGAAGCCGTCCTGCATCGAGACGTTCATCCCCTGGCCCGCCTTGGCGCTGTGGGTGTGGCAGGCGTCCCCGGCGATGAACACGCGCGGGGTGCGCGAGCCGCGCTCGGCGTCGGGCACGTCGTCGAACCGGTCCGCGATCCGCTGCCCCACCTCGTACACGGACCACCACGCGGTGTCCTTGACCTCGAGGGTGTACGGGTGCAGGACCTTCTGCGCCGCCTCGACGATCGACTCGCGGGTGAACCGCTTCCTGGCCTCGCGGTCGCCCGGCTCGAGGTCGCCGAGGTCCACGTAGAAGCGGACCAGGTAGCCGCCCTCACGGGGGATGATGAGGATATTGCCGCCGGACGGTCCCTGGATCACGGACTTGAGCCGGATGTCCGGGAAGTCCGTCACCGCGAGCACGTCCATGACGCCCCACGCGTGGTTGCGCGCATCGCCGCGCAGTTCGATCCCGAGCGACTTCCGGACCGCCGACCGGGCGCCGTCGCATCCCACCACATACTTCGCGCGCACGACGGCGGTGTGCCCGCCCTCGCGCCGCAGCGTCACCTTCACGGGGTGGTCGCCGCCCTCGGGCAGGACCTCGACGTCGGTGGCCTCGAGCCCGTAGTCCGGCACGAGCCGGGAGGGCGAGGTGCGCATCTTCTCGAGGAGGTAGTCCTGCATGCGGGCCTGGTTGACGATCACGTGCGGGTACTCGGACAGGCCCTCCGCCACGTCCTGGATGCGGCCGGTGCGGGCAATCCCGCTGCCCGCCGGTCCCCAGAAGGCGGTCTCGTTGACCCAGTAGGCCTCGCGGAGGAGCTTCTCGGAGAGGCCGAACGCGGTGAACATCTCCACCGTGCGGCACGCGACGCCGTCGGCCTGACCGAGCTCGAGGGGGCCGTTCCTGCGCTCCACGACGCGGGTGGTGATGCCCGGGAACTCGGCGAGCTGGGCAGCGAGGACCACGCCCGCGGGGCCCGTGCCGACCACGAGCACGTCCACCTCCTCCGGCAGTGCGCCGCTGCCGGCGGCCGGCTCGAGGCCGGGGGCCGCGGGTCGCTCTTCGGGGTCTCCGGGACGGTAGCCGTCAAGGTAGAACTGCACAGACGCTCCTCGTTGCTCGCTAGCGGTTCTGGTCGGCCCCGCGGGCGGCACTGCCCGCGGGGCCCTGCTTCGAGGGTAGTGACAGGTATCACGGAAGGACCCTGTCCATTCTGTTGTGCAGAATCGATGCGCCTGAGACGGCTTAGATTGCGAAGTCGCGCTGGAGCGCTGCGCACGCGGCCCGCAGCGGCGCGACCGTCTCGGGCCGCTCGAGGGCGGCGGCCCGGGAGATCGGGGCGCTGAGCGTCACGGCGAGCGTGCCGGGCCGTTCCGGCAGCGCGAGTGCCACGCCCACCGCGGCGATCTCCGGCTCGGTCCGGCCCAGGTTGCGCGAGTACCCCCGCGCCCGGGTCTCGGCGAGCTCGCGTCGGAGGTCCGCGAGCTCGGCAGGGGCGAGGGCGTGGCCGCCCAGCTGCGCACCCCGGCCCGTGTACAGCTGCTCCACCACCGCATCGGGCAGGGCCGCCAGGGCCGCGAGGCCGCCCGAGGAGGTCAGGGCCGGGAGCACCGTGCCCGTGCGGTCCCCGACCCGCAGGAGCTGCGGGCCCTCGGCCGAGAAGAGGAAGCGCACGGAGGCGCCCACGCGCTCCACGAGGTTCACGGTCTCCCGGCTCTGCACCGCGAGGGCCTCGAGGTGGGGGCGGGCCGTCGCGACGAGGCCGCGCACGTGGCGCTGCGCGGGCCCGGCGGCGAGGCTGGGGCCGGCGGTGTAGCGGCGCTGGTCGTCCTGGAGCGCGAAGCCGCGGAACACGAGGGTGGACATGAGCCGGTGGGCGGTCGAGGGGGCCACCCCGAGCTCGCGTGCCGCCTCGGCGATCCGCAGCCACTCGCGCTCCTGCAGCAGCAGGAGGATCCGCAGCGCGTTGTCCACCGACTCGACAGCGTACTCCGGCCGCTTCACGATCCGCGTGTTCTGCATAGCAGAAGGCTAGAGGGTGGGCGCCCCCTCGGCGAGAGGCACAAGCCTGAACCGGTGCGCGGCGCCCGGGTGGAGCAGGGCCTCGTCGGCGCCCACCCGGACGCGGACAGGTGCGGCGTCGCCGGGTGCCGAGACCACCTCGAGGGCCTCGTGGGTGAGGCTGACATCCAGGAGCTGGTCCCGGTAGCGAACCCGGAACGAGACCGAGCGGACTTCCCGCGGCAGCCGCGGGGCGAAGACGAGGTCGTTGCCCGTCAGGCGAAGGCCCGCGAAGCTGCGCTGGACCACGTCGATCGAGCCCGCCATGGCGCCCAAGTGGATGCCCGTCTGGGTCGTGCCGCCCTGGGTGTCGTCGAGGTCGGCATCGAGGACCTCGCGGAACGTCTCCCACGCCCGCTCGGGGTCCCTGCGGGCCAGCACCGAGGCGTGTGCCACGCGGCTGAGGGTCGAGCCGTGCGCGGTACGGGCGAGGTAGTAGTCCACGGCCCGGTCCAGCTGCTCCGCCGTGACGGTGTAGCCCAGGCGTGCCAGTACGGCGAGCAGCTCCTCCTCGCCGAGGAGGTAGAGCAGCATGAGGGTGTCGGCCTGCTTGGCGAGCCGGTAGCGGTTGGTGGTGTCCCCCTCGGCCTCGAGGATCAGGTCGAGCCGCTCGATGTTGTGGTATTTCTCCCGGTACGCCTCCCAGTCCAGCTCCTCGAGGTCCTCGTAGCCGGCGAACTGGCTGATGATCCCGCCGTCGTGGAACGGCACCGACATGCGCCTGCTGAGGTGCTCCCAGCGCCGGACCTCCTCCGGGTCGATCGCGAGCCGCGCCACGAGGTCTTCCCGGTCGTGGCCCGCGACGATATCGAGGATCCGGCAGGCCTGCTGGCAGGTCCATGCGGCCATGACGTTCGTGTAGGCGTTGTCGTCGAGCCCAGGCGTGTCCCGGTCCGGGTAGCCGGTGTGGTACTCGTCCGGTCCCATGACGCCGCGCACGTGGAAGCGGTCCTCGGCGGCCTCCTGCTCCGCGAGCGAGGCGAACAGCCTGGCCACCTCGACCACGAGCTCCGCGCCGTGCCGCAGCAGCCAGAAGCGGTCCTGGGTCGCCTCGAAGTACTGCCAGGCGCTGAATGCGACGGCCAGCCCCACGTGCCGCTGCAGCCGCGAGACGTCCGGGATCCAGTGCCCCGAGCGGCGGTTGAACAGCCATCGCGGCGTCTCCTCCCGCCCGTCGCTCCCGCTCTGCCACGGGAACAGCGCGCCCTTGAGCCCAGCCGTGGCCGCCGCGAGCCTCGCTGCCGGCAGCCGCCGCCACCGGTAGGCGATGAGCGAGCGGGACACAGCCGGGATCCGGGACGTGATCAGCGGCAGCACGAACAGCTCGTCCCAGAACACGTGCCCGCGGTAGCCCTCGCCGTGCAGGCCGCGGGCGGGCACGCCCACGTCCAGCTCGGTGACGAAGGGCGAGAGAGTCTGAAGCAGGTGGAACACGTGCAGGTTGACCACTGGCTGGACGTCCGGGGCCGCGTCGATCGCCACCGTGAACAGCCGCCGCACGCGTTCCCACACCAGGCCGTGGGCTGCGAGCAGCTCGTCGAACCCGCCCCGGCACCGGTCGAGCACCGCGGCGGCCCCCGTCCGGGGCGAGGAGACGGCGCGGTCCCGCGAGGTCGCATAGGCGGCCGTCTTGACCACGCGCACGGGCACCCCGTCGTGGAGCGCGAGGGCGAACTGGCGGTAGTGCAGGCCGCCCACCTGGCCGCCGGTCGATCCGGCGGGCACGCGCCCGTCCACCGTGTGGCGCACGGCCACGGCGATCCGGACCCCGCTCTGCAGCGTCTCGGCCTCGATCACGACGCCGGCCTCCGCCTCCGCCTCACTGTCGCCGCCCGCGGGGGTCGCGTCGCGCAGGTGCCGGCGGGCCAGGAGGGCGTCCTCGAGCACGTTCTCGTTCGCCACGTCCACGTCCACCCCGCTGCGGACCTCCGCCTGCCCGCTCCAGCCTTGGGCGGTGACCGTGGTCTCGAGGGCCATGAGCTGCTGCTCCGCCATCGAGACGAACCGCCGCTGCTGGACGCGGAGCCGCCGCCCGGCGTCGTCCTCGAGGTCCACCTCGCGGCGCAGCAGCGCGGCACCGAGGTCCAGCACGCGGCGCTCGCGGCGGACCGTGAGGCCGCCCCGCGACCACCACTCGCCCCCGGCGACCCGCAGGTCCACGGGGAGCCAGTTGGGGGCGTTGACCAGGTGCTCGTCCTCGGTCTCCTGGTCCTGGACCAGATTCACCACCCGGTTGTACACACCGCTGAGGTACGTCCCCGGGTACCCCGTGCCGCCACGGATCGACTCCGGGGCGGCCCCGCGCACGCCGATGTACCCGTTGCCGAGGGTGGTCAGGGCCTCCCGGTGGCCCTCGTGCCCGGCGTCGAAGCCCTCGTAGACGAGCGTCCAGGGATCCGCGAGCACGAGGCCCAAGTCCAGCTCGCCGACGTCGCGGAGCACGAGGTCGGCGCCCGCGTCCTCGAGCTCGGCCCGCCGCCCGCCCCGGTCGATCCCCACGACGAGCCCGAACCCGCCCCGCCGGCCGGCCTGCACCCCGGCCACGGCGTCCTCGATGACCACCGCCCGGGGCGGATCCACCCCCAGCCGACGGGCGGCCTCGAGGAAGAGGGCCGGATCCGGCTTGCCCGGGAGCCCGAGCTCTGCCGCCTCGTTCCCGTCCAGGACGAGGCTGAACGCATCCTGGAGGTGGGCCGCCTCGAGCACCGGACGGGCGTTGCGGCTCGAGGTCGCCAGCGCCACGGGGATGCGCCCGGCGCGCAGCCTGGCCACGAGGTCGGCGGACTCGGGGAAGACCTCCACCCCGGACGCCGCGAGGCGCCGCGCGAAGAGCTCGTTCTTGCGGGCCGCGAGCCCGTGCACAGTCCACGCCCCGGGTGCGTCCCGTTCGTCCCCGGCGGGCAGGGTGATGCCGCGCGCGGCCAGGAAGGCGGAGACCCCCTCCTCGCGGGGGCGCCCGTCCACGTACTCGAAGTAGTCCTCATGCCGGAACGGGCCGGTGTCGGCGCCGGCGCCCACGCGCGGGTCCCGCAGGACCGCGTCGAAGAGCTCCCGCCAGGCGGCCTCGTGCGCGGCGGCCGTGTCCGTGACGACGCCGTCGAGGTCGAAGATGACCGCGTTGAACGGCGGCTGGATCGCTTCCACCGTGGGGGACCGCATGGCCCATGCCTACCAGCGCGGCGCGGCCACCTCAACAGCCCGCGCGGATTGGCGCGTCGGCGTCACCCGGTCCGCCCCGAAATCCCCCAGTCCGGCGATCCGGCTAGGCCTGCGTGCCCGGAGCTGTCTCCTGCGCGCGCCCTTCCCCTTCGCGGTCCCGTCCCGCGGACGGCATGGGGACGTAGGTGAAGGTCGAGGTGGCGAGGACCTTCCCGCCGGCGTCCGCCACGTCCACGGAGGCCACCACGATGGTGCGCCCCGCGCGCACGATCCGCGCCGTGGCGATCGCCGGACCCACGCGCGAGTTGTCGATGAAGTTCAGGCTGGACTGTGCGGCGAGCGGAAAGTGGCCAGGCTCCACGACCTGCATCGCCAGGAACGTCCCGGTCACGTCCGCCGCACCGAACAGCGCCGTGGCGGCGAACATCCCGCCGGCCTGCCGCAGGCGCGCGGCGAGGGGCATGCGCATGGCGAGGGACGCGCCGTCGCACGCGTGCGGCTCGATGGCCAGGGTGTCCGTGATCTCCTCGAAGCCGATGCCGGCGCGGAATGCGTCCCATCGGATCACGAACTCCTCGAGGCTGGTGGGCACGGGCATGCGGGGTCCTTTCGCTCAGGCGGGCGTCCCTGGTGGCTCCGGGAGCGGCCCGCTGGTGCCACCGTCCCCGGGGCCCGGCAGGTTACTCGGCGCCGCCCTGAGGGGCGCCGCTCTGAGGGGCGCCGGCGTTGGCGCGGCCAGCGATCCACCCCGCGACCCCGGGGCCCAGGATCTCGGCACCGGCAGGAGCCAGGAGCGCCCCGTTGGCGAATCCCGGCAACGGGGCGTCCACCGCCACCACCGGGCGCGGGTCCTGCCGGGCGAGCAGCAGGCGGCGCACGAGCTCGGGCAGCCGCACGGCCTCCGGGCCGGCGATCGTCGTGTCCCGGGCCCTGCGGCGCGTGGCCTCGCGGACCAGGACCTCGGCCACGGAGGCGACCGCGATGGGCTGGACGTACCAGTCCTGCACCGTGACGCGGTCCTCGGCGTAGTCGACGGCGCTCGAGTGCTCCGCGAACTCGAACCACTGGGCCGAGCGGACCACGGAGACCTCGAGCCCGCTGTCCCGCACGGCCTCCTCCTGGTCGCGCTTGGCGACGTAGTAGCTGAAGGTGTCGAAGTCCGGCTTCTCGATGTTGGCGATGGAGAGCAGGACGAGGCGCCGCACCTCCGCCTCGACGCACGCATCCACGAGGTTCCGCCCCGACCGCACGACGGCGTCGAAGCGGCTCATGCTCGCGTCCGGCGGGGTGGGGCTCGAGGCATCGATCGCCACGTCGGCGCCGTCGAGCGCCTCGACGAGCCCCTCGCCCGTGACGAGGTTGACCCCGGCGCTGCGGGTCATCACCACCACGTCGTGGCCCTGCTCGTCCGCCAGCGCCGCGACCCGCGACCCGGCCGTCCCCGTTCCACCCACCACGGCGATCCTCATGGGGCCAGCCTAAGCGCCAGGGTGGCGGCCGGGGGCGTCTCGTTGGGCGGGCGGAGTCGAAGCCTCTGTGGTCTGACCGCTACGCTCTGACGCATGGCACGAGTGATCCATGCACCCGAAGCACGCCCCCGGGCCGCCGCACCTCCCAGCCGGGCCCGGCTCGCGTTCCTCGGGCTGTGCCTCGTGCTCATCGGGCTGAACCTGCGCACCGCGTTCTCCAGCTTCGGGGCCGTGCTCACGGAGGTCCGGGCCAGCGGCTCGGTGCCGGAGTGGGGCATCTCCCTGCTCACCACCGCGCCCGTGACGCTGCTGGGCGTCTTCGCTCCCCTCGCGCCGGTGCTCTCGCGGAGGCTCGGCTCCAAGCGCGTGCTCCTCGGGGCCATGGCCGTGCTGACCGCGGGGCTGCTCGTGCGGCCGTCGGAGTGGGGGCCGGCCGGGCACCTGCCGGGGCTCATCCTCGGGACCGCGCTATGCGGGGCGGCGATCGCGCTGTGCAACGTGATCCTCCCCAGCGAGGTCAAGCAGGACTTCCCGCACCGGCTCGGACTCATGGGCGGCCTGTACACCGCGGCGATCGTCGCCTCCGCCGCCCTGGGGGCGGGCTTCACGTACCCCGTGTTCCAGGCGACCGGATCGTGGAGCTCGGCCCTGCTCTTCTGGGCGTTCCCGGCGCTGGCCGTGGCGGTGCTGTTCGTTCCCGTGGCCGTGCGCGCGCGCCACCGCGGGACCCCGGCCGGGCATCCCGCCGAGGCCGGACCGGGCGTGTGGCGCTCGTCCACCGCGTGGCACGTGACCCTGTACATGCTCTTCCAGGCCATGACGTCCTTCAGCGTGTTCGCCTGGCTGTCCCCGATCCTGCGCGAGCGCGGGATCGACGGCGCCACCGCCGGGCTCATGGTCTCGGCCTCGATCGTGCTCCAGATGCTCGGCTCCCTGTTCGCGCCGAGCCTGGCCGCGCGCCTGTGGGACCAGCGCGCGCTGAACGTCACCCTCGCCGTGATGACGTCCGTCGGGTTCGCCCTCAGCGTCCTCGGGCCGCTTCAGCTCATCTGGGTCTGGATCGCGCTCCTGGGCCTCGGCCAGGGCGCCCTCACCGCGGCCGCGCTGACCCTGATCATGCTCCGCACGCGGCACGGCCACACCGCCGTGAACCTCTCCGGGATGATGCAGGGCATCGGCTACGGGGTCGGCTCCGTCGGCACGCTCCTGGTGGCGCAGATCCACCAGGCCACCGGCAGCTTCGCCCTCGCGGGCTGGGCGTTCCTGGCCATCGGCGTCGGCGCCTCGGTGTTCGGGTACCTCGCCGGCCGGCGGCGCAACGTCGACGACGCCGCCTGAGCCACCTGCGCCCCGTCCGCAAATGGTGACTTGAGCACGGTGCGAGGACTCGGCACCGTGCTCAAGTCACCAATTGCGCGGCCCGAGCACCGCAGGGCCAGCGGGTCAGCCGGGGGCCGGGACGTACGTGTTGACCGGCCGTCCCGTCGCCCCGTACTCGAGGTGCAGGGTGAGCCGGCCCTTCCGCTCGAGCTCGCTCAGATAGCGCTGGGCCGTGGGGCGGGAGATCCCGATGAGGTCGGAGACGTCCTGGGCGCCGAGGGGGCGGCCAGCACCCAGGACGGCGTCGAGCACCTTCTGCATGGTCGGCGGCAGGCGCCGCGCGGAGCCCGGGCCGGGGCCCGCAGCGGCCGTCGAGGCGCGCTGGGACGCGAAGAGCGCGTCGACGTCGTTCTGGCCGGTGATCCCCGTCCGGCTGCGGGACTCCGCGTCCGCCCGCCACCGCCGGTACGCCCCGAGCTGGGCCGCGAGCTGCTCGAACCCGAACGGCTTCACGAGGTAGTGCACGGCTCCGCCGCGCATCGCGGCGCGCACGGTCGCGATGTCCCGCGCGGCGGTGATGATGATGACGTCCACATCGTGCCCGGCCTCGCGCAGGGAAGCCAGCAGGGCGATGCCGTCCTCGTCGGGCAGGTACACGTCGAGCAGCACGAGGTCGGGGCGCTCGCTGGCGATGGCCTCGCGCGCCTCCGCGGCGGTGTGCGCCTCGCCCACGCACTCGTACCCCGGCACGCGGGCCACCTGGGCCGCGTGCAGCCGCGCCACGCGGAAGTCGTCATCGACCACGAGAACCCTGATCACGGCCGCGCCTCCCCGCCCTCGCCCCTCGGAATCCACACCTCGAACCGCCCGCCGGGCCCGGCGAACACGTCCATCGTGCCACCGGCACGCCGCACGATCCGCGTCACGAGAGCGAGCCCGATCCCGCGCCGCAGGTCTGGCTTCCCCGCCCTCCCGGGCTTGGTCGTGTACCCGTCGCGCACGACGTCGTCCACCGCCTCCGCGGGCACCCCCGGGCCGTTGTCGGTCACCGAGACGAAGACCCCGGACGAGTCGTCGAGGGTGAGCGTGACCTCCCGCGGCCCCGGGAGCCCGGAGACGGCGTCGACCGCGTTGTCGAGGAGGTTGCCCACGATCGTGAGCAGGTCCTGCGTTCCGAGGCCGGGCTCGCGCAGGTGCGAGTCCTCGGAGACGACCAGGCGCACGTCCTGCTCGGCGGCGATGGTGATCTTGGCGTGGATGAGCGCGGCGAGCTCGGGCGGCTCGATCCGCGCCCGCAGCCCCTCGCCGAGGGAGCGGGACGAGTCCGAGATGCCGGAGATGAACGTCCGGGCCTGTTCGGGCTCGCCGAGGTCCAGGAGGCCCCCCACCGTGTGCAGGCGGTTGGCGTACTCGTGCTCCTGCGCCCGCAGCGCGTCCATGAGCCCCTCGAGCGAGCGCAGGTCGCGGACGAGGGCCTCGACCTCGGTGCGGTCGCGGAGGGTCACGACCGCGCCCACGCTGCGGCCGCCGACGCTCACGGGCCTGCGGTTGGCCACGAGCAGTGCATCCTCGGTGATGACCGACTGGTCCTCGCCCAGCGCATCGCCCGTGAGGATGTCGCGGAGCCGGCCGGGCGGGATGAGCTCCGAGACGGGCTGGCCCAGCGCGGTGTCCCCGAGGTGGAGGAGCCGCCGCGCCTCGTTGTTGATCACGGTGACGCGGCCGTCGTCGTCGAGCCCCACCATGCCCTCGCGGATTCCGTGCAGGAGGGCCTCCCTGTCCTGCAGGAGCGAGGCGATCGCCGCCGGCTCGAGCCCGAATGTGGCCCGCTTGATGGTCCGGGCGAGCAGGAACGAGCCGGCGCCGCCGAGGAGCAGGATGAGCGCGGAGTACGCTGCGATGCTCCCGGCGTCCTGCGTGAACTCGGTGCTGACCGCGGTCTCGAGGATGCCCACCGAGACCTGTCCCACGACGTGGCCGCCGGCATCGAGGATCGGGGCCTTCGCGTTCGCCGAGTCCCCGAGGCTGCCATGGTTCGTGCCCAGGTGGCTCTGCCCGTCGAGCACCGCGACCGGCTCCTCGAGCCGCTGCCCGATGAGCGAGGGCGTGGGGTGCGAGAACCGGATCCCCTCCCGGTCCGTGACCACCACGTAGTCCGTCTTGGCCCGGACCCTGACCTGCTCGGCGAGGGCCTGGATCTGGTGGCCGGGATCGCGGGAAGCCAGGTCCGCGGCAACCTCGGGCATCTGGGCCACGGACTCCGCGACCCCGAGGGCGCGCAGCTGGAACTGGTTGTCGAGGATCTGGCCCGTGATGCGGTCCGCGACGAACCCGCCGAGGGCCACGGTGAGCACGATCAGCACGAGGGTCCACACGAGGATCTGCGAGGCCAGCGGACGGTCGGCCCACCAGTCCCGCGCACGCCTCATCGCGGCACGCCCTGCCCCGAATGAGCAAAAGGCTCGAAACATGTTTTAACGCTGATAACCCTCGCAAGACGCGCAAGGCTGGCTGCGGGAGGTGACATTTTCCTACTGTCAGTGCAGCCGATGTGATCCATTTCACGGGGCATGGATTAAGGATCCACCAGACAATGGCGTCCCTGCAAATTCTGTGGGCGTGCAAAGACAGAGAGGTCTTTTGACCATGGGAGTAATTCATCCCATCCGGCCGCCAGCCATCGGCGCCGAGGATGCGGGGATCGAGATCTCCGGACTGACCAAGCGGTACCTGACCCCGAAGGGCGGGACGTTCACCGCCATCCGCGACGTCACGGTCACGGTCGAGCCGGGGCAGTTCTGCTCGATCGTCGGCCCCACCGGCTGCGGCAAGTCCACCACCCTGGCCCAGGTCTCCGGGCTCGAGCGGCCCAGCGAGGGCTCGGTGCACGTGGGCGGGCGGCGGGTCGAGGGCGTCACGAACGGCGTGAGCTACATGTTCCAGGCGGATGCCCTGTTCCCGTGGAAGAGCGTCCTCGCGAACGTCATGATGGGCCCGGTCCTCCTGGGCACCCCGAAGCGGGAGGCCACCGAGCTCGCCCGGGACTGGCTGCGGCGTGTGGGCCTGGCCGGGTTCGAGGACCGCTACCCGCACCAGCTCTCGGGCGGCATGCGCAAGCGCGTCGCCATGGCCGCGGCCCTGATCAACAACCCGCGCATCCTGCTCATGGACGAGCCGTTCGGCGCCCTCGACGTGCAGACCAAGGCGATCATGCAGAACGAGCTCCTCAAGCTGTGGGAGGAGCTGCGGCCCTCGGTCCTGTTCATCACCCACGACCTCGACGAGGCCGTGGCCCTCTCCGACCGGGTGGTCATCATGACCAGCAGCCCCGGCTCGGTGAAGGACGTCTTCGACATCGACCTGCCCAGGCCCCGCGGGAACGTCCAGGAGATCCGGCACGAGGAGCGGTTCCTCGAGCTCCAGGGGCACATCTGGGACTCGCTCAAAGACGAAGTCACGCGGGCCTACGCGCGCACGGCAGGGGTTGGGGCATGACGGCCATGGCAGAGGAGAAGGTGCGCGCCGCCGAGGTGCGCAAGGACCAGGGGGCCGAGCTCCAGGCGGCCGCGCGGGCGTCCTTCCGCAGGCGCCGGACGCTGATCTGGGCCGGGCGCGTCGCCCTGGCGGTGGCCGTGGTGGGCGGCTGGCAGTGGTTCACCGAGGAGGGCTGGGTGGACAAGTTCTTCTTCGGCCAGCCGTCGGAGATCTGGAACAGCCTCGTGCGGCTGTTCACCGAGGGCACCGCGTTCGGCACCATCTGGGAGAACCTGTGGGTCACGGTCCAGGAGGCATTCCTCGGGTTCCTGCTCGGCACGCTCGTCGGCGTGGTGCTCGGGATCCTGCTGGGGTCCAACAAGTACCTCTCCGCCGTGATCGGCCCCTACATCCGGATCGTGAATTCGATCCCCAGGATCGTGCTCGGGTCGATCTTCATCGTCGCGTTCGGCCTCGGCGTCTTCCCGAAGATCCTCCTCGCGGCGGTGCTCGTGTTCTTCGTGGTCTTCTTCAACGCGTTCCAGGGCGTGCGGGAGGTCGACCAGAACCTTGTCGCCAACGTGCGGGTGCTCGGTGCCTCCCCGTTCCAGGTGGCCCTGCACGTGACCATCCCGTCGGCGATGACCTGGATCATCGCGAGCCTCCACACCGCCTTCGGATTCGCGATCATCGGCGCCCTCGTCGCCGAGGTGCTCGGCGCCCAGCAGGGCGTCGGGCTGATCATCAGCCAGGCCCAGGGCACTTTCGATCCCAATACGGTGTTCGCCTGCATGGTCATCATCGCGGTGATCACCCTCGGCGCCGAATTCCTGATCAGCCTGCTGGAGAAGTCCCTCCTCAAATGGCGGCCGCCGAACCGCTCCGAGGCACAGGCCATCTAGCATTTCTTTCCCTTTTCACCCGGAATTTCCAGCAGGAATGACACAGAGGATGCGTAAAACAATGAAGATGAAGCGCAGCATCTACGCCGCAGCCGCCGCCGGAGCCGTGGCGCTCACCCTGTCCGCCTGCGGCGGGGGCAGCGCCGCCTCGAGCGGGAGCACCGCGAGCAGCGGCCAGAGCGCGGACAGCGCGAGCATGCCCACCGTCAAGCTCATGGTGGGCGGCATCGACAAGCAGATCTACCTGCCGTACCAGCTCGCGCAGCAGCTGGGCTTCTACCAGAAGTACGGCGTCAAGGTGGAGCTCTCCACGGAGCAGCAGGGCGGCGTCGGCGCCGAGGACGCGATGGCCTCGGGCCAGGTCGACATGGCCGGCGCCTGGTACATCCACACGGTCGACTTCCAGTCCAAGGGCAAGAACGTCGTCAACCTGGTCCAGCTCTCCGGCGCCCCGGGCGAGCGCATCATGTGCACGCCGAAGGCCAACGTCCACTCGGGCGCGGACCTCAAGGGCAAGACCGTCGGCGTGACCGACCTCGGCTCCGGCACCGACGAGCTCACCCAGTTCATCGTGTCCAAGGCCGGCCTGTCCAAGAACGACTACCACACCATCGCGGTGGGCGCCGGTGCCACCGCGATCGCGGCCATCCAGCGCGGCTCCGCCGACTGCGTCATGACCACCCAGCCCACGGTCGGGGCGCTGGAGGCGAAGAACCTCGCCGTCCCGGCGATCGACCTCGCGACGGCGGACGGCGCCAAGGCGGCGCTCGGTGGCACGCTGCCCTCGGCGGGCCTGCTGGCCCAGGCGGACTGGGTGAAGTCCCACGAGGACGCGGCGCAGAAGGTCGTCGACGCGCTCGTGGACACGATGCACTGGATCAGCACGCACTCGGCGGCGGACATCGCGGACAAGCTGCCGCAGTCCTACGTCCAGAACGCCACCATCACCAAGGACCAGTACGTCAAGGCGCTGGACCAGGACAAGGCGCAGTTCCTGCCGGACGGGATCATGCCCGCGGGCGGCCCCAAGACGATCTTCGAGGAGGAGAAGACCATCGGGGTGGACACCTCGAAGATCAAGATGACGGACACCTTCACGCAGAAGTACGCCCAGGCGGCGCTCAAGCTCGAGGGCTACACCGCGGCCTCCACGCCGGCGGGGGAGGACGGCTGAGGCCTCCCGGCCGCCGCACGGGTGCCTGAACGGGACCACTCACACCGGCGGGCCCGCACCGAGAAGGTGCGGGCCCGCCGTCGTGCGCTCCCGCGTCCGCAAATGGTGGGTTGAGCACGGTCCTGCAGGTCTGCACGGTGCTCAACCCACCATTTCGCGGGGCCGGGGGCCGGGGGCCGGGCTAGCGGCTCGTGTCGATGCTGCTCATGTCCCCGTAGCGGGAGCCGACGACCGCGTCCCGCGGCACCGCGCGCTCGAGGGCCTCGAGGTCGTCCCGGCTCAGCTCCACGTCCAGCGCCGCGGCGTTCTCCTCGAGGTACTCCACGCGCTTGGTGCCCGGGATCGGGACCACGTCCTCGCCCTGCGCGAGGACCCAGGCCAGCGCGATCTGCCCCGGCGTGACCCCCTTCGCGGCGGCGATCTCCTTGACCTGCTCCACGAGCCTGAGGTTCGCGTCGAGGGCCTCGCCCTGGAAGCGCGGGAAGTAGCGGCTGCTGCGGGAGTCGCCCGCCTTCGCGAGGGACTCGGCGGTGATCCGGCCCGTGAGGATGCCCCGTCCCAGCGGGGAATAGGGCACGAGGCCGATCCCGAGCTCCCGGAGGGTGGGGAGGATCTCGTCCTCGAGGTCGCGGGTGAACAGCGAGTACTCGGTCTCGAGGGCCGTGATCGGATGCACGGCGTGCGCGCGCCGGATCGTCGCCGCGGAGGCCTCCGAGAGGCCGAGGTGGCGGACCTTGCCCGCCTGGACCAGCTCGGCCATCGCGCCGACGGTGTCCTCGATCGGGACCTTGGGGTCCACCCGGTGCTGGTAGTAGAGGTCGATGTGGTCCACGCCGAGGCGCTGCAGGGACGCGTCGCACGCCTGGCGCACGTACTCCGGGGTGCCGCTGATGCCGAGGCGCTCGCCGTTCGGTCCGCGGACGTTGCCGAACTTCGTGGCCAGCTGGACCTCGTCGCGGCGCCCCGCGATCGCCCGGCCCACGAGCAGCTCGTTCGTGAACGGCCCGTACATGTCCGCGGTGTCCAGGAACGTGATCCCGAGCTCGAGCGCCCGGTGGATGGTGGCGAGGCCCGCGGCCTCGTCGGGGGTCCCGTAGAACTCGGACATGCCCATGCAGCCGAGGCCGAGGGCGGAGACGGTGAGCGGGGAGGCGGTGCCGAGGGTTCGTGTCTGGGTCATGGTCCTAGCCAACTCCCTCGGGTGGGGAGCGCGTCAAGGCCCCCGCGCCGAACACCGTCCGGAACGGGGCGGACGACGGCGCGCGGCTCACTCCCGCGCGGGGGCCTCCCCGCCGCTGCGGTGCCGGCTGGAGGCCGCGAGCGGGACCCGCCAGCGCAGGCGCAGGGCGAGGATGCGGAACGCGAAGACGACCACCGCCACGACCACGCCCGCGGCCGTCGAGTAGAGCCCGAGGGGCCACAGGGCGGCCACCGCCCCGGCGCCCACCATCGCCGGGATGGCGTAGAGGTCGTGCCGGTCGAAGAGCCCTGGCCGGACGTTGGCCACCGTGTCCCGCATGAGGCCGCCGCCGATCGCGGTCACGGTCCCCAGCAGCGCCGCCGAGACCGGGTTCACCCCGTAGCTCAGGGCCGTCACGGTGCCGGTGATGCAGAACAGCGCCAGCCCCGCGGCGTCGAACGTCAGGAGCGTCCGGCGCGCCTTCTGCACCGCGGGCATGAGGAAGTACACCACCGCCGCGGCCAGGACGGGCGGGGCGAGGTAGACGGGCTCGGCGAACGAGTTGGGGAAGCGCCCCAGCACGAGGTCCCGGATCACGCCGCCGCCGAGCCCGGTGAGGGAGCCCAGCATCAGCGAGCCCACGATGTCGAAGTTCTTCTGCACGGCCAGGAGGCAGCCTGAGACGGCGAAGAAGAACACCCCGAGGAGGTCGAACACGAGGGACCAGGTGCGGGCATCCATGCACCCAGAGTAGGGCCGGCCGCTGCTCCGGCCGCCGCGCCGGGCGCCGGGGGTTGTCCGCGGGGCGGCAGGGGTTGGCAGAATGGCCGGTATGCGGAGCTTTGGGGCGGAGGAAGAGCTGCTGATCGTGGACCCGGACACGGGCGCCCCCCAGCCGCTCGTGGACCGGGTGCTGGCGGTCATGGGCCGTCCGCGGGACGTGGAGCGCGAGTTCAAGCTCGAGCAGGTCGAGGTCCAGACGGAGCCCTGTCTGACCCACGAGGAGCTGCTCGGGCAGCTGTACCACGGCCGCCGGGCCCTGGACCGTGCGGCGCGGCAGGTCGGCGCCCGCATCGCGGCGCTCGGGACCTCGCCGCTGAGCTCCGCGACCCACCTCAGCGAGGGGGAGCGGTTCGCCGCGATGGCCGAGGACTACCGCCTGACCGCCCTCGAGCAGCTCACGTGCGGGCTCCACGTGCACGTGTCCATCGCCTCCGCCGAGGAGGGCGTGGGGATCCTCGACCGGATCCGCGAATGGCTGCCCCTGCTCGCGGCGCTGAGCGCGAACTCGCCGTTCTGGCACGGGGCGAACACCGGCTACGCGAGCTTCCGCACCCAGGTGTGGAACCGCTGGCCCACCTCCGGCCCTCAGGAGCCGTTCGGCTCGGCCGAGGCCTACAACCGGCTCGTGGCGTCCATGGTGGGCACCGGCGGCATCCTCGATGCGGGCATGGTGTACTTCGACGCCCGCCTCTCGCGCCGCCACCCGACCGTAGAGGTCCGCGCCTCCGACGTGTGCCTCAACGCCGCCGACTCCGCCCTCGTCGCGGTCCTCGTCCGGGGCCTCGTCGAGACCGCCGCACGCGAGGCCGCCGAGGGTCGGCCGCCGCTCGGGACCCCCGGCGCGGTGCTGCGCCTGGCCGCCTGGCGCGCCAGCCGCTCGGGGCTCAACGGCGACCTCGTGGACCCGCTCGGCGGCCGGCCGGTCCCGGCCGAGGACGCCCTCGCCTCCCTGCTCGAGCATGTGGGGCCCGTGCTCCGCGAGACCGGCGAGCTCACCGGGGCCGAGCGGGCCCTCCGGGGCGTGCTCGCCCGCGGCTCGGGGGAGCGGGCCCAGCGCGAGGCCGCGTCCGACGGCGAGGGGCTGGCCGCCGTCGTGCACGCCGCCGTGGAGGCGACCCAGCAGCGCGACGGCGGGTGGGACATCCCCTAGCCCCCGAGGAGCCACGTCCGTCCCCGCCCCCGCCCCGTTGAGAAGTCACGTACGCGGCGTTGAGAAGTCACGTACGCGGTGTTGCGGGGTCATGTCCCCACGTTGAGAAGTCAGCCCCGCCGCGTTGAAGAGCCACGTCCGGGGCCGCTGCGGGGTGCCTGCGGAGGTGACCCCTCAACAGTGCGGAGGTGACCCCTCAACGGTGCGGAGGTGACTCCACAAGCGTTCAGGACCCCGTTGACAGCAAGCATATTTCCTATAGGATCTTTTTCGTGAGCTGCCTCACGGCAGCGTTCTTCATCCACAGCTGCAACGGAGCACCATGTCGAACGAACCAGCGTTCACCGCAGAGTCATGGCCCATCGCCACCTGCCTCCACGGTTTCCAGGCCGTGGACCGCCGCACGGGAGTGGCGATGCATGATGCATCGCCCGAGGTCTGGGACGACATGTTCGCCCAGATCGCCGACGTCGGCTTCACCCTCGCCGAGCTCGCGGACAGCCACGTCCGCCCCGCCGACCTCGAGCCCGCACGCCGGCACGAGTTCCTCGCGATCGCGGAGTCCCACGGTGTGGGGATCCCGTCGGTCCACCTCCAGCGCCAGAGCGTGATCATGCCCGGCCACGAGGAGCGCAACCTCGCCTACGCCCACCGGACCATCGACGCCGCCGCCGAGTGGGGCATGCAGGTCTTCTCGACCGGCCTGCACCAGCCCTTCAGCGAGGCCCAGCGCAAGGCCCTGTGGTTCTGGACGGCCGAGGGCCCCAAGGACCCCGACGACCGCGAGGTCTGGGACACGGCCGTCGGCCGCATCCGCGAGCTCGGCAAGCACGCCGCGGATCTCGGCCTCCGCATGTCGCTCGAGATGTACGAGGACACGTACGTCGGCACGGCGGACAGCGCCGTGCGCTTCATCGAGGAGGTGGGCCTGGACAACGTGGGCCTCAACCCGGACGTCGCCAACCTCATCCGCCTGCACCGGCCCGTCGAGGACTGGCGCTACCTCTTCGACAAGACCCTCCCGTACGCCAACTACTGGCACGTGAAGAACTACACGCGGGACGAGGCCGCGGACGGCAGCTGGGCCACCTCGGTGCCCTCGACCATGGAGACGGGCCTCATCAACTACCGCCAGGTGTTCCGCGACGCCATCGCGGTCGGCTTCGACGGGATCATCCTCACCGAGCAGTACGGCGGGGACAGCCTCGGCGTCTGCGCCACCAACCAGAAGTACATCCGCACTCTGCTCCCCAAGGGCTAGGAACCACCATGACTGAACTCACCGTTGCCGTCGTCGGCTCCGGGTACATGGGCGGCGGGATCGCCCAGGTCCTTGCGCTCGCCGGCGCCACCGTGAAGATCGCCGACATCTCCGAGGAGATCGCCGTCCGCAACTACGGCCGGCTCCTCGACGAGGCCCGCCAGTTCGTCGCCGACGGGCTCTTCCCGGACGACGCCGTCGCGCGCCTCGAGGCGCACCTCTCGCCGGCCGCCTCGATCGAGGAGGCGGTGGCCGACGCGGACTTCATCGAGGAGGCCGTGCCCGAGAAGATCGAGATCAAGCACGAGACCCTCCGCCGTATCAGCGCCGCGGCCCGGCCGGACGCGGTCATCGGCTCCAACACCTCGACCATCCTCATCGCCTCGCTCGCGGAGGCCGTCACGAACCCGGAGCGGTTCCTCGGCGTCCACTTCTCCAACCCGGCTCCGTTCATCCCCGGGGTCGAGCTCATCCCGCACCCCGGCACGGACGAGTCCGTGATCCCGATGGTCGAGGAGCTCGTGGCCTCCACGGGCAAGGAGACCGCGCGGGTGAAGGACGCGACCGGGTTCGTGCTCAACCGGCTCCAGTACGCGCTGTTCCACGAGGCGACCCAGATCGTCGAGGAGGGCATCGCGACCCCGGAGGACATCGACACGATCGTGCGCACCACCTTCGGCTTCCGCCTGCCCGTCTTCGGCCCGTTCGCGATCGCGGACATGGCGGGGCTGGACGTGTACGCGTTCTGCTACGCCTCGCTGCAGACCCGCTGGCCCGAGCGCTTCGCCACGCCGGAGTCCCTCAAGGAGCTCGTGGACGCCGGGAAGTTCGGCACCAAGTCCGGGGCCGGCTACCTCGACGTCCCCGCTGAGCGCACTCCCGAGCTCGTCGCCTACCGCAACAAGGCCTACGTGGCCATCAAGAAGCTCATGGACGAGCTCGGCCCCGCCCCCATCCAGCCCGCGCCCGCCGCGGCTGCCCACTGAGGACCAGGAGAAACCGCATGACTGACTTTCCCGCTTCCCGCACCGTGATCCTGACCGGCGCGGCCTCCCCGCGCGGCATCGGCCGGGCCTCCGCCCACTACCTGGCCGAGCGCGGCTGGAACATCGGCATCATCGACGTCGAGGCCGAGGCCGCCAAGCGCGTGGCCGAGGAGATCGCGCTCGAGCACGGTGTCCAGGCCGCCGGCGCCGGCGCCGACGTCTCGGACGAGGCCCAGGTCCGCGCCGCCTTCGACGAGCTCGAGGGGGAGCTGCCCCAAATCGTGGCCCTCGTGAACCTCGCCGGCGTCTCCTCGCCCGTGCCGTACCTCGAGGTCACGGCGGACGAGTGGAACCGCGTCATGGGCATCAACATGAACGGCGTCCACTACGCGACCCGCCGCGCCGTCGAGTCCATGGTCAAGCACGGCGTGGGCCGCGTGGTCAGCCTGTCCTCGGTCTCCGCCCAGCGCGGCGGCGGAACCTACAGCAAGACCGTGTACTCCGCGGCCAAGGCCGGCGTCATCGGATTCACCCGCAGCATCGCCCGCGAGCTCGGGCACCAGGGCATCACCGCCAACGCCATCTCGCCCGGTCCGATCGACACGGACATCATGGGCGGCACGCTCACGGACGAGCGCAAGGAGAAGATGGCGGCCGACGGCGTGCTGCCGCGCATCGGCACCCCGCGGGACATCGCCGCGGCCATCGCCTACCTCATCAGCGAGGACGCCGGCTTCGTGACGGGCCAGACCCTGAACGTCGACGGCGGCCTCTACATGCACTGAGGTGGCCACCGTGAAGTCTGTCCTCGGCCCCTGGTCGAAGTCCCGCCTCGCCTTCCTGGCCATCGGGATCGTGTTCGTCGCCATCGGCGTCGTCTCGATCCTGCAGGCCCACTAGCAGTACCTCTTCCGTTCCATCAAGGCACCCAACCCCTGCACGGGTTCATCTCAAAGGAGAGCTGACGTGTCCATCCCCGCTCCGCGGACGGTCGCGCCCTCGGCGCATGACATTGCGCTGAAATCCGCCATCTCGAAGGCCGCACGGCACCTGATGCCGATGCTCGTGATCCTCTATTTCGTCGCCTTCCTCGACCGCACCAACGTGGGCTTCGCCCAGGCGGCCCTCAAGGCGGACCGGGGCGTCGGCGACGCCGCGTTCGCCCTCGGCGCCGGCATCTTCTTCATCGGCTACGCCCTCTTCGAGGTGCCGAGCAACCTCCTCCTCAAGCGCTTCGGCGCACGCTTCTGGCTCGCGCGCATCTCCATCACGTGGGGCATCGTCGCGGCCGCGTTCGCGTTCACCACGGACGACGTCATGTTCAACGTGCTGCGCTTCCTCCTCGGCGTCACCGAGGCAGGCCTGTTCCCGGGCGTCATCATGTTCCTGTCCGAGTGGTTCCCGAACAAGGTCCGCGTGCAGATGTTCGCGATCTTCTACCTCGCCCAGCCCTTCTCGCAGATGATCGGCGCCCCGCTCTCCGGCGGCCTCATCAGCTTCGGCGACTCCCTCGGCTTCGCCCGGGGCTGGCAGGTGATGTTCTTCGGCGAGGGCCTGCTCGCCGTCATCGCGGGCATCGCGGCGCTGTTCCTCCTCACGAACAGCCCGGCCAAGGCCAAGTTCCTCAGCGATGAGGAGAAGCTCGCCCTCTCGAACGCGATGGCGGTCGAGGACCGGGCTCGCACCGAGGACGGCCCGAGCGGCATCTGGCGCGCCATGGCGAACTGGAAGGTCTGGTACTTCACGGTCATCTACTTCGCGCTGCAGATCGCCGTCTACGGCACTACGTTCTACCTCCCCCAGGAGGTCGCGGGCCTGCTCGGCAAGAAGGTCGGGTGGGAGGTCGGCCTCGTCTCCGCCATCCCGTGGCTCGTTGGCCTGTTCGCGTGCTACTACCTGGGCAAGGCGGCGCACACGGTGGCGCGCCGGCGCAACTGGGGCAGCCTGCTCTACATCGGGACCGGCGTGTTCATCCTCGGTTCTGCCTGGGCGGGCGCGAACAGCCAGCCGCTGCTCGGCATCGTCTTCATCACGCTCGCCGTGGCCAGCTTCCTCACGGTCGGACCGATCACGTGGGCCTACCCCACGGCCTTCCTCACGGGCGCTGCCGCCGCGGCGGGCATCGGCCTCATCAACTCCCTCGGTAACCTCGGCGGCTTCGTGGCCCCGCTCATGCGGACCGCGTTCAACGACGCGCTGCCCACCAAGAGCGGCGAATGGGGCGTGGTGTCCCTGGGCGTCTTCGCCTTCCTCGCCGCCGCGATGGTCTTCGCGACCAAGTTCTTCAAGGGCGCCAAGTCGGATGAGCTGCTCGAGGCCGAGGAGCTCACCCCGGTCCACTGACCCGGTACTGGCACACGGCGCCCCCGGTCCTCCGCAGAGGACCGGGGGCGCCGGCGCCCGCCGCCGGGCGGGGACACCGCAACGGAGTACGACGTCGGCCGGTCACCTCGCGGAGGTGACCGGCCGACGTCGTGCGTCCTGGGGCTGTCAGCTGGAGGCGACGTCCCGGCGGGCGCGTTCGCGGACCCGCTGGATGTGGTCGCGCATGGCGGCGCCTGCGGCGGCGCCCGTCCCGGAGCGGAAGGCCTCGAGGATGGCCCCGTGCTCGACCACGGCCTCGTCCGCGTCGCTCACGCCGGACTTGACGGTCTGGCGCATGCGGTGGACGCGGGTCGAAATGGCTTCCGACATGTCGATCAGGAAGGGATTCTGCGTGCCCTCGAAGATGAGGTGGTGGAAGTTCCAGTCGACCGCGTAGTAATCGCGCATGAGGGCCAGCGTGAGCTTCTCGCCGTGCGCCACGGCCTCGTCGACGACGCGCGAGATCTCGATGTGCTCGGCGAGGGCCTGCTCCAGGCGGGGCACGAGCGTCTCCGCGTGCCGGGCCGCGAGCTCCGTGGCGCCGCCCTCGAGCACGAGGCGGGCGTCGAAGAGCGCCTCGAGGTGCTCCTCGGCGAGCGGCGGGGCGACGCGGTAGCCCTTGAGCGCCTCGCGGGTCACGAGGCCGGTGCGCTCGAGCTGGACGAGGGCCTCGCGGACGGGCGTGGGGGAGACCTTGAGGTCCCGGGCGATCGCGTCGATGGACAGGCGGGTCCCCGGGGCGAGGTCCGCCGTCATGAGCATGTCCAGGACGAGGTCGTAGACACGGTCGCGCAGCCCCCTGCGCTCGAGGGCTGCCGCTCCGGCGAGGGGGTAGACGGTCTCAGACATGGGCTCCTCCTGCGCCACTGATAGTACCAGTCCCATCTGGGCCGAGGAGGGCCGATACCTCGTCGAGGATGTCCTCGACGGCCGCGGGATCGTGGGCGAACCGGCCCAGGAACAGGCCGTCCACGGCGTCCGCGATCAGGGTCAGGAGGCCCGGGCCGGCGCTGCCGCCGTAGATGACGGCCGAGCCCTCGTGGCCCGGCAGCGACCGCACGTGCTCCCGCAGGGGCGCGCAGACCGACCGGATGTAGTCCGGCTCGGCGGGCTCCGGCGCCCCGATGGCCCACTGCGGCTCGTAGGCGGCGATCACGGGCCCGGACAGGCCGGACGCCCCGGCGGCGGCCAGGGCGTCGTCGAGCTGCCGGATGCACTCCTGAGCGGCCGCGTCGGGGGCGAGCCGGTCGGGCTCGCCCACACACACGAGCGGGACGAGTCCGTTGCGCAGGGCCGCGGTGGTCTTGGCGCGCACCACGGCGTCGTCCTCGCCGAACAGGCGCCGCCGCTCGGCGTGCCCGACCTCTGCGAGGGAGCAGCCGAGCTCGGCGAGCTGGGCGCCGCTGACCTCACCGGTGAAGGGGCCGAAGTCCTCGGCAGCGAGGTCCTGCGCTCCGACCATCGCGGTGCCCTCGAGCGCCTCCAGCGCCCCGGGCACGGAGAGGTAGCCCGGGACCATGAACAGTCCTGCGCTCCCGCCGACGGTCGCGGGGTGCCGGCGGGCGATCTCCGCCACCGCCCGGCACCACGCGAGCGTGCGCCCGTGGGTGAAGTACATCTTGGTGCTCGTGCCGAGGAGGACGGGCGGAAACGCCGTCACCCTCAGATCCCTTCGTAGCTGCAGATCTCGCGCACCTTGTCGTTGGAGGCGCTCGCCTCGTCGAAGACGTACGTGAGCCACTCGCGCACGTTCCGGCGTGCCTGCTCGATCCCGATGACGCGCTGGCCCATGCACAGCACCTGGGCGTTGTTGGACAGGACGCTGCGCTCCACGGAGAAGCTGTCGTGCGCGGTCACGGCCCGGATGCCCTTGACCTTGTTCGCCGCGACCGCGACGCCGAGGCCGGTGCCGCACACGAGGATGGCGCGGTCGGCCTCTCCGCGGGCCACCATCTCGGCGGCGGTCGTGGCGATGGTGGGGTAGTTGGTGTGCCCGTCGGCGTCCACCCCCACGTCCGCCACGGAGGCGACCAGGCCGTTGGCCTCGAGGTCCTTCTTGATGACTTCCTTGTAGTCGAAGCCGGCGTCATCCGAGCCGACCACGATGCGCCAGGCGGGCATGCGTGCTCCTTCGTCGTGGGTTCTTGTTCTGGTCTGGTTGCGGGCCCGGAGCCCGGGTCAGCGGGCCGCGAGGACGGCGTGCACGCGCTCGGCGATGAGGGCCAGGGAGACAGCGCCGGGGTCCGGGGTGCCGAGGGACTTGGCGCCGTGCGAGCGGGCGCGGCCCATGCCGGGCATGAGGTCCGCCGTCGCCTCGGCGGCCCGGGCGGCGGCGGAGGCCGCGCGCTGCCACGCCGTCGCGAGGCCCTCGCCCGCCTCCACCTGCTCGGCGAGGGTGTCTGCGAAGGGCACGAGGGCGTCGACCATCGTCTTGTCGCCCACCTTGGCCTTGCCGTAGTCCATGACCGCGTCCCGGGCCGCCGAGACCCCGGCGGCGACGGCGGGCGCCGTCGGCGCTTCGGTGTCCCCGAGGTGGGTGCCGACGGTCCTGAGGATCAGTCCCCAGAGCGCCCCGGAGGTGCCGCCGGCGCGGTCGGACCAGGCGTCGCCGCAGCGGACGAGGAGGCTCTCGGCGCCCGCGCCCGCCTGCGCCAGCGCGGCGGCGGCCTCCGCGGCGGCGACGGTGCCGCGCTGCATGCCGATGCCGTGGTCGCCGTCTCCCGCGATCGCGTCGATGCGGCCCAGCTCGGCCGCCTGCTCGCCGATCAGCTCCCGCACGGCGGCGAGCGCGCCGCTGATGAGCCGCGCGGCCTGGCGGGATTCCTCGGACGACGGCGGCAGCTCGGCCTCCGCCTCGTCCTCGCCGTCCGCGGTGACGGCCTCGAGCGCTGAGGTGTCCATCGAGCCGGTGCGGAAGGCGGGGGTGTCGGCGGGCGCGAGCCAGAGCCGCTCGAGCTCGTCGTCGACCCAGAAGAGCGTGAGCGAGGCGCCGGCCATGTCGAAGCTCGTGCAGAACTCGCCGACCTGCGGGTCCACGAGCGTGAGCCCTGCCTCCTCGAGGAGGTCCGCGATGCGCGCGAACACCACGAAGAGCTCTTCGTTCTTCACCGACCCGAGGCCGTTGAGGATGGGCACCACGCGGCCGCCCCGGACGGAGGCGCCCTCGGGGACCTCGGCCGGGTCGAGGAGATGCTGCACGAAGAGCTCGGCGAGGCCGTCCGCGCTCGGGATGTCGGTGATGTCGATCCCGGGCTCGCCGTGGATGCCCAGCCCCACGGCCATCTTGCCCTCGGGCACCGTGAACAGCGGCTCCTCGGCACCCGGGAGGGTGCAGCCGGTGAACGCCACGCCCATGGAGCGCGTGCGGGCGTTGGCGGCGATGGCCACGCGCTCGACGTCGTCGATCCCGTAGCCCTGGGCCGCCGCCGCGCCGGCGGCCTTGAAGACGGTGAGGTCGCCGGCGATGCCGCGGCGGCGGCCGGCCTCGGCGGGCGGGGCGCTGAAGATGTCGTCGGTGACCGTGACCGTGCGGCAGTCGATGCCGTCGGCGCGCACGGCCTCCTGGGCGGCGCCGAAGTGCAGCACGTCGCCGGCGTAGTTGCCGAAGCTCAGGAGCGCGCCGCGGCCCTGTTCGCTCGCCCGGATCACGCCCTCGACCTGGTGGGCGGACGGGGAGGCGAAGAGGTTGCCCATCGCGGCGCCGTGGGCGAGGCCGGCGCCCACCAGTCCGCCGAACGCCGGGTAGTGGCCGGAGCCGCCCCCGATCACGAGCGCGACCTCGGGCTCGGGGGAGCGGGTCGAGCGGGACACCCCGCCGGCCACCCTGCGCACCCAGCGGGTGTTGGCGCGCACGAATCCGTCCACCATGTCATCCGCGAACGAGGCCGGATCATTCCACAGCCGGGTCATGTGCTTCTCCTCGACATTGAGTCACCTGCGACGCCCAAACCTTCGGGCCTCTTTCCTATAGGATATTTGACAGCAGGTCACCCGCGTCAAGTGTGTCGTACCGTCAATGCCGACGCCCCCGCAGTTCCCGTCGACGACGGGCCCTGCGGGGGCGCGGACGCTCTCCGGTCCTTCCGGTGCGCCTCAGCCCCGCCGGTCGGAGGGCGAGACTGCCGCGCGGGGGGCGCCCTCCGCCGTCGGCCGGTCGCCGCCCTTGCGGAGGGTCAGCATCACCAGGCCTGCGGCGAGCAGGCAGGCGGCCAGGAACACCGACGTGGCCATGAAGCTCCCATGGGTGACGTCCTGCAGGAAGCCGCCGACGTAGGGGCCCACGAAGCCGCCGAGGTTTCCGACGGCATTGATCAGGCCCATGGCGCTTCCGGCCACCACGACCGGCATGGCGCGGGAGGCCGAGGCCCAGAACGGTCCGTCGTAGGCCAGCGCTCCGGCCATCGCGATGCTGATGAACGTGACCGCGAGGATCGGCATGGCGCTGCCCGTTGCCACCGAGATGACGAGGGCCACGGCGCCGACGGCCATGGAGAGCAGCACGTGCGTGGAGTAGCGGCCGGAGCGGTCCGCGGCCTTGGCGTTGTACCAGAGGGCGAACATGGCCAGCACGTACGGGATCGCGGTGACGAATCCGACCTCGATCGAGGAGCCGGAGGTGATCGTCTTGACGACCTTCGGGAGCCAGATGTTCAGGCCGTAGAAGCCGATCTGGATCAGGAAGTAGACGATCGTCAGCCGCCACACCGCGCTGTTGGCGAACACGTGCTTGATGCTCACGTGCCCGAGCTGCGGGGAGGCGGCCTCGTCTGCGGCGAGGCCCTCTTCGATGTAGGCGCGCTCTTCGGGCGAGCACCACTTGGCGTCGCGCGGGCGGTCGGCGATCATCAGCCACCAGATGGGGGCGGCGATCACGAACGGGAAGATGCCCTCGATGATGAACAGCCAGCGCCAGTCCGAGAAGGAGAGGATCCACCCCGACAGGGGTGCGGTGATGATCGAGGCGATCGCGATGTTCATCATCCAGAAGGCGTAGGCGCGGGCGCGTTCGGCCGCGGGGAACCAGTGGCTGATGAGCACCAGGATCGCGGGCCAGATGCCGGCCTCCGCCACGCCGAGGAAGAAGCGGACAACGAGCAGTTCCCCGAAGTTCTGGATGAAGCCGCCGAGGACCGCCAGGACGCCCCAGACGAGGATCATGATGCCGACGAACTTCTTGGCGCTCCAGCGTTCGGCCAGATGGCCGCCGGGAATCTGGAGCGTCAGGTAGCCGATGAAGAAGATCCCCGCGGCCAGACCCTGCTGTGCAGCGTCGATGCCGAGGTCCTTGTGGAGCCCGTTCAGGGCGAACCCGATGTTGGTCCGGTCCATGAACGAGATGATGTAGACGATGATTGCCACCGGGATCAGGCGCGTCCAGCGCTTTCTGCCGACGGCGCCGTGGACAGCTTCGGCCACGATAGCCTCCTCTTTCCTATAGGATATACCCCCTTTTTTACGCTAGGCGTGGTGTGGATCACTGTCAAGGGGTCCGTCCCTACGGCGGAGGGAGCCGGCGCCGGGCTGCCTTGGTCTCGCCGCGGCGCTTCTTGGACTCGAGGCGGCGGACCTGCGAGCCCCGGGTCGGGCGGGTGGCACGGCGGAGGGGGCCCGGCGGCATGAGGGCCTCGGACAGCAGCGCCGCGAGCCTGGCCCGCGCCGCCTCGCGGTTGCGCAGCTGGGAGCGTTCGCCGGACGCGACGACGCTCAGCCGCCGGCCCACGAGCCGGCCGGCCAGCCGGGCGAGGACGCGCTCGCGCTGGGTGTCCGAGAAGGCCGCGCTCGCGCCGGGGTCGAAGAGGAGCTCCACCCGGCTGTCGGTCGTGTTGACGCCCTGGCCGCCCGGACCGCTCGAGCGGCTGAACCGCTCCACGAGTTCGGAGGCCGGGATGGTGACCCCGTGCCGCGCGCCGGGCTGCGGCGGTACTCGGAGGTCTCGGCCGGGCGTGTCCATGGGCCCATTGTCCGGCACGGGCGGAGTGGGCCGGCTCCGCTGGGCTGCGTGGCTCCGCTCAGCCGCCGTGGCGCAGGAGGCGCTTGAGCAGCGGCCGGTAGAGCAGCGGGGCGACGGCGCCGGCCGCCCAGCTCCCGACCCGCCCGAGGCGGGCCAGCCCCAGGTCCTGCGACCAGCGAACGGTCGAGCCGCCGTCGTGCGCGGAGACGGTGAGGTCCACCGCGCCCAGCACGAGCGGGCCCCCCTTGACGATCCGGGCCCGGCCGGGCGCCGAGTCGGTGGGCGGGGTGATCGACTCGATGGTCATGGTGTCGTCGAAGCCGACAGGGCCCACGGCGGTGCGCCCGGTGAAGAGGTGCCCGGCATGGAGCTCGTCGGCCGTGGCCAGTCCCCGGGTGATGCGCGTGAACGGGATGAACCGGTCATGCCCGCGCAGGTCGAGCACCCGTGTCCACGCCTGGCGGGGCGGGAGCGGTGTGGTGATGACGATGTCGAAGTGCCGCATGGTCACAGTGTCCCCGGTGCGGCCGTCGCCGCGCTTCCCTCGGCCACGTGGCTCCCCTCAGCCGCCGTGGGTGAGCGCCCGCTCGAGGTCCCCGATCAGGTCCCCGACGTCCTCGAGTCCCACCGAGAGCCGCAGCACGCCGTCGCCGAGCCCGATCGCCGCGCGCCCCTCGGGGCCCATGGCCCGGTGGGTCGTCGTGGCGGGGTGGGTGATGAGGGACTTCGAGTCGCCGAGGTTGTTGGAGATGTCGATGACCTGAAGCCCGTTGAGCAGGCGGAAGGCCGCCTCCTTGCCCTGGCCCTCGGGGGCATCCAGCTCGAAGGTGATGACGGTTCCGCCGGCGCTCATCTGCTTCTTCGCGAGCTCGTACTGCGGGTGCGAGGCGAGATGCGGGTACTTGACCCAGCGGACCTCGGGCCGCGCCTCGAGCCATTCGGCGATCGCGAGGGCACTCGCCGAGGAGTGCCGCACGCGCAGCCCCATCGTCTCCAGGCCCTTGGAGAGCACCCAGGCGTTGAAGGCCGAGAGCGCCGGGCCCGTGTGGCGCATGAGGTTCTTCACCGGCCCGTCGATGAACTCCTTCGTGCCGAGCACGGCGCCGCCGAGCACGCGGCCCTGGCCGTCGATGTGCTTGGTGCCGGAGTACACGATGACGTCGGCACCGAAGTCCAGGCTGCGCTGGAGCAGGGGGGTGGCGAAGACGTTGTCGACGACGACCTTCGCGCCCGCGGCATGGGCGAGGTCCGCGACGGCCTGGATGTCCACGAGCTCCTGCATCGGGTTCGATGGGGACTCGAAGAACACGGCGGTGGTGGGCCGGGAGAGCGCCTCGCGCCACTGGTCCAGGTCGGGGCCGTCCACGAACACCGTCTCAACGCCCCAGCGGGGCAGGATCTCGTTGAGGATCACGAAGCACGAGCCGAACAGGCTGCGCGCCGCGACGACCCGGTCCCCGGCTCCCAGCAGGGCCGCCAGCGCGGTGAACACCGCGGACATGCCGGATGCGGTCGCGAAGCAGGCCTCGGTCCCCTCGAGCAGCCGGAGCCGCTCCTGGAAGGTGGCGACGGAGGGGTTGCCGTAGCGCGAGTAGACGAAGCGCTCTTCCTCGCCGGTGAACGCCCGCTCGGCGGCCTCGGCGGAGGAGTAGACGAATCCGGAGGTGAGGAAGAGCGCCTCGGACGTCTCCTGGAAGTCGGTGCGCAGGAGTCCGCCCCGCACCGCCTGCGTGTCCTCGCTCCAGCTGGCGGCGTTGATGTCAAAGCTCACGTAAGTCTTCAGTCCTGTCCAAGATTGGTCGGCAGTCCGCGGTTCTTCCACCCGTTGACCGTCCGCTGGCCGTCCGGCCCGGGCACGCCCTCGAAGCCCTCGAGGACGCTGTACGCGGTGAAGCCGAGGTTTGTGGCCACGGCGGCCGCGGCCGCGGAGCGGTGGCCGGAGCGGCAGAGGAACAGCAGGGGGGTCGTCCTGTCGTCGGGCCCCTGGAGTTCGAGCTCCATCACGAAGTCCGGATTGGGGATGCCGCCCTCGAACACCCAGGGGATGAAGAGCGGATCGTTCTCGGTGCCCTTGGTATCGGGAATGCCCACGTGCGCCCACTCCTCCTCGGTGCGCACGTCCACGAGCACGGCCTCGCCGCTCGCGAGCTTGGACCAGGCCTCCTCCGGGGTGAGGTCGCCCGCGTAGCTCACGCGTGGCCCTCGCCCTCGTACTCGAGGGAGTCGACGGCGGAGGCCACCGCGGCGTCCGCCCTGGCCACCGTGTGGGGGAGGACCACGGCCTGGGCCACGATGACGTCGGTGCCGTTGAAGGTGGCGGCCGGGCTGCCGTGGAGCACGTACCCGTCGGCGAGGGCCTGCGAGATGCGGGCGCAGAATTCGCGGGTGTCCGGGCCGGTCAGGAGCCGGTAGGCCAGCTTCTCCTCGGCGGGGCTGCCCGGGGCCGCCGGGTCGTTGAGCGGGGTGGTCGCGGCTGCCGCCGCGGTCTGCTCGGTTGCTGTGTCGGGCATGACGGGGCTCCTTCGGGCTTGCGTATCGAAGACGAATGCCGAGTACTCACCTGAGGCACCCCGCCGCTTGGAGGGTTGCCGGCCAGCTAAGTCAGGGCTTGGCACTGGCGCTCATTACTCTTCGATTGAACGTAGCACGGGGCACTGGGGCCGACCATGGGGCTGCGGTAACGATTGGCAATATGCGGATGGGGCGCGGCCCGGCCGGACCCCCGGCGGCCGGGCCGCGGGGTGGGTCAGTCGTGTCGGGTGCGGTTGGCGACGACGGGGGCTGCGCCGGTGTAGCCGTCGCGGGCGGCGGCGATCTCGTGGATGCGTTCGCGG
>NZ_JBSSGJ010000022.1:0-64217 GCF_054063535.1 Sinomonas sp. RB5 | reverse complement strand
ACGATGAGCTCAACAGGCTAGGCGGGCGTGATGAACCCCACATGGCCCCCAGATGAACTGCGCCCTGCACCGCCGATGGTTCAGATGAGGCCGAGGGAGGCCCAGTCGTCGAACAGGGGCGCCGGGCGGCGGCCCATTCGCGGCGCTCGACCTCAACGGTTGCTCCTCGCCGGTGCGGCCGTGCCGGTACGTGACCGTCTCGGTGTGGTGCCCGCGGCGGATGTGGGTGCCCTGGCGCAGGTGCTGGGGCAGCTCCTCCCAGGAGACGCCGTCCTCCTCGAGCAGCATGCGCTTGCGCCGGGCGACGGAGACGCCCAGGAGCTGGCGGTGGGAGAAGTGGTGGGAGGCGAGCATGCCGACGCTGTTCTTCATCGCGTCCTCCTGCCGCCACCGCAGGTACCCGTCCACCTCCTCCTCGCCGTCGAGGGGGTGGGTGCGGGCGTCGAACACGGCCAGGCCGTGCGCGGGGCGGAGCGCGTTGAACTTGGCGGTGGCGAGGGCGGCGGTGATGGAGACGATCTTCTGCACCTGGCCGCCGAACCACACCTCGGACTCGGACGTGGTCGGGGCGGAGAGCAGGACGCTGATCTCGTCGGACTGCGTGTACGCGGCGACGGCGCCCTGGACCTGGGCGGCGAGGAACAGGGCGGTGGCCTGCATGTCCGCGGAGAACTTCGGATCGAACGGGCGCACGAGTTTCCGGGTGTACTTGGAGAAGCCCTTCCCGTCGACACGGACGACCGCGTAGGAGCCGCGGGGCAGTTGGGTGCGGTGGGCGTGCTCGGCGCGCTTGAAGTGGGCTGCGGCGGCCTCGCCGGCGACGTACGTGGTCATGGGGCCCCATGTGTGCGGACCCGCGGGCCCTGCTCCACCGCGACGGCCCTCACACAATCGGGAGCGATGGCATAGACTGTGGGAGAGGAGGCTGCCATGGATCTGAAGACCCGGAAGGGGCGCACGCGGGCAGAGCACGCTTCGAGCGTCCACGAGTGGTTCGAGGCAGCAGACCGCGGCTTCGCCGAAGAGGATCTCGTTGCGGCCCTCGACGAGCTCACGCGCGACGACAGCGGCGTGGACCTCCCGAGCAGGGACAGGGAGTTCTGGGAGGCGCACTCGGGTATCGCAGCCTCGGAACGCGATCGAGCGGCCGCATCTGCGAAGAACGCCGCAGCCCGGCTACTCTCGGAGACCTCAGTTTTCACCGCGGAAGAGGTCGCGGCCTGGCTGCGCGTCTCGGCCTCCACAGTCCGGCACTACCGCGCGGCACAGAAGCTCTACTCGTTCCTCGTCCGCGGGCGGATCGCCTTCCCCGAATGGCAATTCACCGCCGCCGGCGGCCAGATACCCCATCTCGAGGCAGTGCTGCGGGCACTGCCCGAGGGGCTGCACCCCCAGGCCGTCGAGGGGTTCTTCCTAACGCCCCAGCCGGACCTCCGGCTCCGCGACGAGGCCGTGTCCCCGAAGGAATGGCTCGAGTCCGGCGGTTCCGCCGAGGCCGCCGTCGCCCTGGCCTCCGGTCTCGGCTCCGCCTACTGATGGCAGACCAGTACCCGCCGGACGCAGACGAGCTGCGCAGGATCGGGCCCGAGACCCTCGCGCTGCCTGCCGGGACGATCCTGTGGCGCATCCACTTCACCGCAGGCCCTTACGTCATCCCGTGGAACAGGGTCAGAACCTGGGGCCCAGTCCCGGGCAGCCGCTGGGACCCGCACCCCCTTCCGGAGGACGACCACGCGCCGCTGGGCGCCGCATACCTCGGGGATGACGTCCTCACCTGCCTTGCCGAGGTGTTCCAGGAGACCAGGTTCGTGGACGTCGACCACGGCGCCCCGTACGTGACCGCCTTCGCGACGGCCCGCGACGCAGTCCTGGCCGACCTGACGGGGCTGTGGCTGACTCGGGCCGGGGCCTCGGCGCAGGTCGCCCTCCAGCAGAAGGACCGGACGCGAGCGTGGGCCAGGGCCATCCACACGGCGTGGCCCGACCTGGACGGAGTCGTGGCGCCCTCCGCGGTGGCCGGAGGCCACCGGGTGACAGCGTTCTGGAACAACGGCCCGATGCCCGGTTCCCCGGAGTTCACGATGCCGCTGAACTCGCCGGCGATCCTGAGGGACGTCGTCGCCGCTGCCGGGCGGGTCGGGTACACGACCAACGCCATCGCGTAGCAGCAACGCCGCCGGCGCCTCCCCACCGTGGGTGCGGGCGCGGTGTGGCTGTGGGTGAAGGTCCCCCGCGCCGGGCTCCTCGACCACCTCCATGGCTACGACGGGCAGGTGCTCCTGACCTGCCGGATCCCGCGGGAGCGGGTGCTGCTCTCGCACTACGGCGACTGGCACTCCGTGCTCAACGCCTCCCTCTGCTACCGGGACCTTTCCCCGGCGAGGACACGGCGGCGGCCGATGCCAGGATCGATGCGCTGCAGGACGACTTCTGCGCCCGGGTGGACGCCGCCGGCCTCGACCACTACGACCTCGCCCGGTGGCCGGCGGAGCTGCGCGTCGAGCTCGAGGCGACCTGGGAGACCATCTTCGACCTGTCCTGGTACGGCAAGGCCGCCCACTGGCAGGCCACTGTGCACGAGCTCCGCGCCGAGGACGTCATCGAGGCAGTGCGCTTGGACTGAGACGTCAGGGCTTCCCGTATCCGATTCCTGGCCTGGGGGCCGGGACCCGAGGGTTTCTCCAAGGACTCGACAATTTCCTGCAAAGAGATGTCACAACGGCTGCCCGGCCGGGTCCGTCCACCGGCGATCGACGGTGCAATCACGGCCGCTGCGGCGCAGCGGGCGTTTGACAAGGCCGCGGAGGTCCATTCGAGGGGCGTCTGAAGTCCCTTGTCCGGCCCGTTACGACGCCGTTATCGTCGCCGTGTCCGGGCCCTTCGCACCTCCTCGAGCCAAGCGGGTGCTGTGGTTTCCGGACCAACGTTCGACCGATTGGGGGGCACCATGTACAACGATCTGCGGACACGGTCTGCGCGGGAGGCAAGCGGACTGCCGGGGCTTCGGCAGAAGGACTATGACGACTTCTTCACGGTGGTGAACGAGCTCACGGCCTTCATGCGGGAACGGAGCCGGACGCCGGAGGCCTCCGCCTTCGACCTTGCCGAATCGAGGCTGGGCGCCTGGCTGGACGCCCAGCGGGCGGCGGACCGGCGCGGGAGGCTCAGCGCGCCGCGCGCCCTGGCCCTGCAGGGGCTCCTCGGCCGGGACTGGTCCAACTAAGGCCGCACATCGGGTGAGCCCGAAAGGACTTCGGCAAGGTTGCCGGAGGCCCGCTGTTCCTGCTGCCGTCGACTGCCACGAGTCACCGAGGCATGGGGCCTCTCTCTGCTGTACGCCCGGGGGCGGCCGCATATTCGGACCAGCCGCCGACGTAGAGGCGCCCCTGACCCAGTTCGGCATGCTCGAGGGTTAGGAGGTTGTGGCAGGCCGTGACCCCGGATCCGCAATACGAGACGACCGTGGAGCCGTCGCGCACCCCGGCCCGCGCGAATGCCTCGCGCACTGCGGCCGGCGCCCGCAACCGCCCATTGGGGTCGAGGTTCTCACGGCACGGGACGTTCACGGCACCGGGGATGTGCCCGGGCTGAGGATCGGTTGGCAGCTGGAGACTTCCGTCGAAGCGGTCAGCGTTCCGGGCATCGACGATGAATCCCTCCCACTCCTGGAGGTCATCGCCCGTCACGAGGTGCTCCTCGGGCCAAGGGGCTGCCGTGAAGCCCGCGGCGGCAGAAGGCGCGGGCTCCTTGTCCAGCGGGCCGGGCCATGCCCCGATTCCTCCGTCGAGCAGCGCTGCCCGCTTTCCCAGCACGCGCAGCATCCACACCAGCCGCGCCGCGATCACGCCCCCGGCATCGTCGTAGGCGACGACGGTCGAGTGGTCACCGATGCCAAGGGAGGACATTCCCTGGGCGAACACCTCGGGATCAGGCAGCGGGTTCAGCCCGCTCGGCCCGGCTTCTCCGGACAGCCAGGCGTCGAGGTCGACGAAGACGGCGCCCGGTATGTGCCCCCGGTCGTACGCCGCCCGGCCCGAGGAACCGTCCAGATACCAGCGGGCATCGGCGACGACCACCTCTTCCCGATGTGCCTCAAGCCAGCTCGAGTCCACGAAGGGACGCATGGGTTCACGGATTTCCTGGGCCAAGTCCATGCCCAACGATAGGCCGAGGGTCCAAGATTCAAGACAGATTGTCTCGAATGATGAGATGTACCGCCGGTGTTCTCGGCTGCCCCCAGGACCGCTAGTCTGGCCCTTCTGCCCGCACTGCCTATCCGGGCCCCGGGCGGGGCAGCAGAGCGGCGGAGCCAAGGCCCCCCGACAGGTAGCATGCGAGAGATAGCCTCTCGGCTATCGCTGGTGGTGCAGGAGAACCGCGGTCACTCAAACGGAAACCCATGGGGAGGACCCAATGGCTGCTGCGACCGCTCATGAACCCGATAGGCCGGGTGTATGAGGACATCGTCCGCCGGGTCGCTGACACCAAGGCCCGTGGAACGACCAGGCAGCGGTTCAACGTGGACACCTGGGAGCCAGCCCTGCACGCCCACAGCCCCAATGGACCCCTCATCGGCGACCCTTGCAGCCAGTGCGGCGAGCCGTGGCCCTGCCGGTTCCTGCTCAACCTCTTGGACAGCGGCATAATCGGCGGGCGAAAGCCACTGCCCTAGACCTGTAGGTGAGCAGGACCCGCGGGCTCAGCCCTCGCAGTCGCGGCAGTACTCGACCCCGCCCCGCACGACCTTCTGCGACCGGTGGCGGACCAGGAAGCAGGACTGGCAGACGAACTCGTCGGCGCCCTGGGGGATGAGCTGGACTTCGAGCTCGCCGTTGACGAACTCACCGGGCAGCTCGGCGCTCTCGCCGCTGTCGTCGACGTCGAGTTCGCGCACCACGGACCGCGGGTCGGGCGCACTGGCCGACTTCAGGGCCTCGAGCGAGTCGTCCTGGGATTCCTTGACGTCCGTGCGCAGCGCGTCGTAATCGGTGGCCACTTGGCTGGTCTTCCTGTCTGTCGGCGAGGGTGCGAGGAAGCAACGGTACACCGCCCGGCGTCGCCGCCATGGGGCCAAACGTCCTTGGCGGAGCGTGAGGTTCGTCATCAGGCTCCCAGCCCTCCGATGGGCCTGCGCTGCGCGCCCAAGGCCCAGCCTGACCAAGGGGTGCGCCCCGGTGGTGGCGTCTCAAGAACTCTACTTTCGTTGGCACTCACGTGAACCTCGGTCGTGGCCGAGCTAACTGCTCGATCACGCCAATCTAGGCGCGCTGGCAGAAGCGGTACCAGGGCCGTCAGGCTCGCGATTACGGGGCGGAAGAACCGCCAGATTCTGCTGCGTCACATGGGTTTGGTGACCCTTGGGCGCATTGTCGCTGGGTACGGACCGTCCACCTTGATCAAACAGATGAGCTTCATTACCAGTGGCCATACCCAAACTGTCGAACACATGGAGGAAAATCCGGTCTGCGCTGCGGCCAGGTGAAGACTCCTGACCGACTCCTCCTGCACGTGGCCTGGCGCACATAGGATTGTTCGCATGGACGGCGCGGGACCCGGCCGGAGTGCGGCCACGGCACCGTCCGCAGGAAGGCAGCACCGATGGCAACAGGCACCGTGAAGTGGTTCAACGCCGAGAAGGGCTTCGGGTTCATCGAACCCGACGACGGCTCGGCGGACGTCTTCGCGCACTACTCGCAGATCGACGCCCGCGGGTATCGCTCGCTCGAGGAAGGGCAGAAGGTCGAGTACGAGGTCGGGCAGGGGCAGAAGGGCCCGCAGGCCCAGCAGATCCGCCCCATCTGACCCCACGACCCACAGGAGAGGGGGAGACCGCCCGAGGGCGACCTCCCCCTCTTTCGCTGCCCTGCTGGGGCCAGTGGTGGCTGCCGACCCCACGGCCGTGGGTGGCCGCCTCCAGCTGGGCCTGGCGGTCACCGGTCCAGAGCAACGCCCGGCTCGCGCCGTCCCCGGCCCGTCGCCGTCACGCGCGAGGAGATCTACCAGGCCGTCTCGGGTGCCAGTCGGGCGGCCGCCGGTGCCCAGGCATCGGATGTGCTGAGGTGGCCGCCCGTGGTCGTGTCGCCCGGGGCCCGTTCGACATGGCGGCCTTCAGGATCCCGGCTGCGTCCACCTGATCCGTGTCGACGAGGGGCTGAGAGATCTCGGTCTTCGGCGGCTCCGCTGTTGCCGTGCGCCTAGGCTCGATGCGGACGAATCGCTCCTTGTTGTCGAGGTGGGGGATCAGGTTGGCCGGGCTGTAGTTGTCATCCTTCTTGTATCGGTACTTGGCGGTGGAGGCAATCCATTCGCTGTCGCTGCTCAGGAGCGTCCTCGAATAGGGCCGCAGGACGCGCCACCCTCCCGTCCACGACGCAGTGAGCTGCGCCAGGGGGTTGGGGCGAGTGAGGTACTTGGCCGGGGGCATCGAGAACCCGTCATCCGAGAAAGCGACGTGGCAGTTGGTCGTGAGCCGCTCCACGATCCACATGAGCGCGACGTCGGCCAAGGAGTTGTCACGATTCCCGCCCCCAACGTCACCATGGCTTCCGGAGAACCACATCTGCTCCAGCGTCTGCTCGGAGGCGTGTGCCTGCTGCGTCCACACCGACGGCTCGAAGGAGTTGCGTCTCTCGTCGATGGCGAGGGCCTGGAACGCGAACTTGACCTTCGTCGAGAGGTCTGTGTCGTGGAACCGCCACTGTCGGTTGAACACATTGACCCAGCGGAGCCCGTTGATGGGTATCCCGAGGGCTCCGACTGTGTCCCAGACCGCGATGCAGCGGATGTCGGGCTCGTAGCAGTGATGCTTCCGCCTGAAGTCCACGGCTGCCGGGGAACTCGGCTTCGTCGCGGGGCCCCGGTCCTTGTAGAAGGCGTAGGCCTGGTTCAGCATCTTCAGGTTCTCCGGCTTGAGGAGTCCGCAGTTGCGGATGAAGCCCGCCGTGCTGCGGGCAGTGAAGGCGCCGCGGCTGAAGCCGATCAGGATGATCTCATCGCCCGGCTTGTAGCTCTTGGCAATGTCGCGGTAGGCCTCGCGGACGTTCTTCGAGAGGCCGAACCCAAAGGCTCCGCCCCAGAGGTGGTCCCATCGGCCGGTCCCTACCCCCTCGATGTAGAACTTCTTCTGCTCCAATCCGTCGAGGTCCTGAGGTGCCAACGCGTTATAGAGCTTGACCACGTTGGACGGGCATGGGACCCCATCGGTGGTCTGGTCCCGTCGGTCCCACGTCCCGTCACAGCAGACGATGATCTTCTTCCGCTTCTTCTCCATGGCCTCTCCTCGTCCCGGCTTCACCACGCGGCCCACGGCAGCGACACCGCATGTGAAGACCATGCGCCGTTGCGGTGTAGTTTGCGAGAGGCCAAGGGCCGATTCTGGATGGCGTGCTTCTCGTGCGGGCCGAGGGGCCCGTGGTGCCCGCCGAACGCGGCGACCCTGGCTGAGCGGTTCGCCCTAGCGGGCCGTTGCCGCAGATCGGGGCCGCGGGTACCTTGACGGCATGACCGACCGGGAGGACTTCCTCAACTGGGTCAGGACCGCGCTGCACGACGCGGAGGTAGCGCTGCACAACGGCGACGCCGGCTTTCGCCGGGCCATCTGGTCGCGGAACGAGCCCGTCAGCATCCTGGGAGCGTGGCGGAACGCGTACGGCCAAGGCGAGGTCGAGGATGTGCTCCGGTTCCTCGAGCAGAGCTTCTCCGGCTGCGCGTCCTACGAGTTCGAGCTCCAGACGTTCGACGTGATCGGCGACGCCGCCTACACCGCCGGCCTTGAGCACACCTCTGCCATCGTCGACGGGGAGCTGCGCACCTACACGCTCCGCGCGACGCAGGTGTACCGGCGCGAGGGCGGCGAGTGGAAGGTCGCCCACCGCCACGCCGACACCGTGACCGAACCGGACGCCGCCGAAGACCGCTGACGGGTGCGCCGGTCAGGGGCCGGTGACGGCGGGGCCGTCCGGCACCGGAGAGGGCCGCGCTTCGCCGTGGACGGTCGCGAGCTCACCGGAGGGCTCGACCTGAAGCGCGACAACGTCGACCGGGACTCGGGCCTGCCAGGCGGCGGCGAGGACGTCGTCGGGGATGCGCTCGGCCGCGACCGCGGCGCGGTGCGGGATGAGCGGCAGGAGGGAGCTTTCCTCCTCGAGATGGCGGACGGCACGGTCCACCTGGTCGATGTCCGCGGCGCCCAGCTGGACCTCCACGATGTGCCGGACGCCGTCGGCCGGGTGGAAGAGGATGACGGCGAACTGGTCGGGCCTCGCGTGCACGACGGTCCGCTCGAACGCGGGCATCCCGTCGCCGAGGCCGAGCCAGGCGGGGTCCTCCTCGACGCGGGCGGCCAGCCACGCGCCGGACAGGGCTGCGGGGTCATCGAGGGGCGATAGCTCGGGGGATCTGCTGTTCATGCGCGCATCATGTGCGCTGCGCGGCGGGGCGTCTGTCACCCGGGAGGCCGTCGCCGGGCCGGGGCGGGCGGGGGAACCGTTGGCTTCGATCCAGACCATTGCGAGACCTTCCTCCGGGGACCACGTTGTCCCTTGGGGTTAGCCACATCCGCCCCATCCCAACCACATCCGTCCCAGAGCCGGTGGTGGTGCTCATCCGGGCATCCCAGGTGCGCCGGAGGGCAGGGCTGTCACGCAGGGGCGGGTGGGTCGGCGGGACCGCGGTCGTCGTGGCGGTAGAGACGGCCGATCATCCGCAGGCGCAGGTCGGCGGCCTGCTCGGGGGAGTGCCCCTGGAGTCGGGCGACCGCCTCGGCGAGCCTGGTCGCGAGCTCGTGGTCGGCGGCGGCGTCCGTGGTCTCCGGCGGCTGGACCGGCTCGGTGTGCAGGGCCACCTGGTCCCCGACCTGGAGGGCGTGCAGCTCATACGCGCCCAGGGGCGCGACCTCCTGGGCCATGAGGACGGCGCGGGCCACAGCCGGGGGAATGTGCTCGGCCACCACGGAAGGCTGCCGCTCAGCACCGGCGGGGTCGGTGCGGCTGCCCAGCCAGAGGGTGAGGACGTGGAGGACTTGGTCGGTGTCGGCGTCGGCGAGCTTGACCTCGGCGACGTGCCAGATGCCGGCGGTGGGGTCGGCGAGGTGCACGGTGAGGGACCCGGGGCGGTCGGAGGGGGCGATGTGCTCGACGGCGAGCTCGGTCTCCCCGAGGGCGAGGAGTGCGGGGTCCTCGACGATGCGCGCCGCCAGCCATGCGGTGTCGAGGCCGAGGTCGTCCTCGAGGTAGACCCGGTCGGAGGGAGTGTAGTCCACTCTCGGATGGTAGATCCGGGCTTGTGGAGCCCGCCACAGTGGGGGGCGGTCTGAACTGCTCCCCGAAAGTTGGATTGGGGAACAGGACGGGGCCAACCCCGCTGCGCTCCGGGAGCTGAGCACTACCATGGAGGCATGGCTGCCAGCCGAAATCCGCTCGACGACCTGCGCGGAACCCTCAACCATCTGGCCGATCAGCTCAAGCTTCCCGGTTCGGAGCGCGTCGATGAACTGGTTGGCGATCTCATCGGTGCAAGGCCCGGGCCCGCCCGGCCGCTGGCCGAGGTGCAGGCCGAGCTCGACGCGCTGGTCGGCCTGGAGACCGTCAAGGAACAGGTGCGCGCCCTCGTCGCGCTCCTCCAGATCCAGGCCCGCCGCAAGACGCACGGCCTCCCGGAGGTGGCCACATCACAGCATCTGGTGTTCCTCGGAAACCCGGGCACTGGAAAGACCACCGTGGCGCGACTCCTGGCCGAGATGTACCGCGCGGTCGGGCTGCTGCAGAAAGGCCACCTGGTCGAGGTCGACCGTTCGGGCCTTGTGGGGCAGTACGTCGGTGCGACCGCCATCAAGACGGACCGGGTGATCCGGCGTGCGCTGGATGGCGTGCTGTTCATTGACGAGGCCTACGCGCTGGCGCCGGAGGACGGCCGGATGGACTTCGGCCCCGAGGCGATCGAGATCCTGCTCAAGCGGATGGAGGACCACCGCCACCGACTGGTCGTGATCGTGGCCGGGTACCCGCGACTGATGGAGTCCTTCCTGCTCTCGAACCCCGGCCTGCGCTCCCGGTTCGCCCGCGAGATCACGTTCCCCGACTACTCGGTCGACGAACTCCAGACGATCTTCCACCAGACGCTGGCCCAGCACGAGTACACGCTGGGGCCGGGCGCGGACCAGATGCTGCGCCGCATCCTCACTGGGCTCCACGCGGGCGAGGACTCCGGCAACGCACGCTTTGCCCGTACGCTCTTCGAGCAGGCGCTCAACCGCCAGGCGCTGCGCCTCTCGCGCGACCAGGGACAGAGCCTCGACGCGCTCGACCGTGAGTCCGTCACGACGCTCACCGCGGAGGACATCGTGGAGGCCGCGCTGGCGCTGGGCGAGGAGCCGGAACCGGAGCCGCAGCCGGAACCGGAGCAGCAGCCCTGGTGGCGCCGCTGGCTGGTCTGACCGTCATTGCGGCGGCTGCAAGGGCGCACGCCGAGAAGGACGCAAGGCGTCCCTACGGACCATGCAAGGGATAGCCGCACCGATTGGAGGGACGGTACTGAGGCCGGGCGATATGGGGGCACGAATACCCTTCTCGGGGTGCGGGAGCATCAGTAGCGTGCTGCGCACCGGGCCTGCGGACCGCCGGCCCCCTTCGAGAGGACGCGCCATGCCGACCGTGATCGCCCACCACGATGTGAAGGACAAGGACCACTGGCTCGCCTCACCGAAACGCGAGGAGCTCTTCGGCCCGCTCGGAGTCACCAATATCCGGACGTTCGTCAACCCGCAGAACCCGACACAAGTGGCAGTGCTGATGGATGTTGCTGACATGGATGCGGTCATGGCGGCGATGCAGTCCAAGGCCGCCGCTGAGGCCATGGAGTACGACGGCGTGCTGGCCGACACCTTGGTGATCCTGGTAGAGGCGTAGGCGCTGCTCCTGCAGGCGAGGGCGCAGGACCGTGCGGAAGGTGCATGCGCCCCCGTCCCGCGGGCTGGACCGGCAGCGGGCGCCGGCTGATCATCCGGGTTCCGTCCTGCGCGGGTGATGCGATGACTGTTCAGGCAGACATGGTGGCGAGCGTGAGCAGTGCCAGGTCGTGGAGGCCGTGCCCCAGTCCGGTGGCCAGAGTGGTGCAGTGGCGGAGGGTGAGCACCGCGGTGGCGTAGATCGCGCCGATGAGCGCCGTCATGATGACCTGCAGGACGTCCTGCGCGCCAGGGAAGTGCCAGAGTCCGAAGAGGGCTGACGAGGCGACCACCGCCCAAGCCCTCGAGGCCAGGAGGCGTCTGGCTCCTGCGAGGACGTAGCCCCGCCAGGCGAACTCCTCCACGAAGCCGACGAGCACGAAGGAGCGGCCGGCGAGGTAGGCGAAGACGAGCGGCCGGGGCTCGCCTCGGCCCAGGACGCCGAAGCCCAGGAGTGCCGGGACGAGGGCAAGCGTCAGGCTGGCCGCGGCCAGGGCTACCCCGATGAGCGCCTGGCGCCCAGCGTGCGTAGCGGACCAACCGAGCGCGAGGGAGAGGGGCAGTCTGCCGAGCCGGGCGGCGGCGACCAGGACGGCCATGATCGCGAGGAACGGGGACAGGTCGACGGCGACCCGCAGCGGTAGGCCCCTCGCGCTGGCGGCGGAGACGGCGACCGGCCAGAGGACGGCGACCGCGAACAGGGCAAGCACCACGACGGCCGATGCTGCGAGGCTGGGGGCCGGCCAGCCGTCTCTGAGGACCAGAGCGTCCCGCCACGAGGGCGGTCCGGCCGGTGCGGCACCGCGCTGACCCTTCGGTCCTTTCGGGGGACGCGTGGTCCGGCGTCTGGGCCGCATCGCCTCAGCCCTCCGCTCTCGTGGAAACTCGGGCTGCGTGAGGCCGGTGGGGGCCGCCCCCGCGCCGCACCTTAAACTCTTGCCCTTGGCGTCCCTCCCCGGTAGGGCCGTTCGACCGCCAGCAGTGCGGGCAGCCTTGGCCGTGCCGGTTCCTCTTGAACTGCTCAACAGCGGCTTGGTCGCCGAACGAGGGCACTTGTCCAAGGCGCCGGTCGTGGACAGCCCCTCCGGGCTTATCGGGGCGGCGGACATGGCCGCGCACAAGGGCCGAGGATGCCGTCGGTGACGGTCCCGGGCCCTTCTGCTTGCCCTGAGGGGCGCCCTGTCAGTGGAACAGGGCTGAGCGGACGCCCATGATGATGCGGTCGCCGCTGTGCGCCTTCTGCAGCCAGTCGACGAGGTTCCAGTCCGGCAGGGCGATGCAACCGGCCGTCGGGGCGGTGTTCTCGTGCAGGAAGATCGCGAACCCGGCGTCCTGGACGATGCCCGCGTCGGGCGGGCGGTTGTAGTTGAGCACAGCGCCCTCCTTGTAGTCGTGGGTGGACCGGGTGGCGAAGTACCACATGTTCTCGTCGTACCCGACCCAGGCGGATTCCTCGAAGTACTGGTTGTACTCCGGGGTGCCGGGGTTGCCGCCCCAGCGCGAGTCGGGGTTGAGGGTCTGGTATGGCAGGGCGGTGCCGGGGTTGCCGAGGCCGAACGCCTGCGTGACCGAGTAGTCCCCGGTGGGGGAGTACTCGTACCGGGTGGGGCCGGAGGCGACGCCCGGGGGCTTGAACCCGGACCGGCCCACTGTCGCCGGCGTGTACCAGTCGGGCCAGTAGACCCCGGCGGTGTTCTGGCAGCGGATGAACCATGCGTTGTACGACCCGTAGTACTCGGCGACCGCGAAGGACACGGCAGAGGCGCCGTAGCTGGGGTAGTTGGAGTGGCCGTTGTTCAGCGACTCGCACTCGTTGTACCCGTGGATGCCGGTGATGCCGGCGATCCAGGTGATGGTCCCGCTCTGGAACTTCTGGATGCAGGCCGAGCCGCTGCACTGCTCGTCCGTGACCGGGTAGCCCATGGGCCCGTTCTCGTACCCGGTGCCTGCGTATGCTGCGCGGATGCCACCGCGGGAGGTGTGGGCGCCCGACGCCGGGGACCAGTAGATGGCCCCGCCTTGGTAGAGCTGGTAGACGCCGCCGTTGCGGATGGGGACCTCGTCGGTGGTGGGGTAGCCGAGGGGGCCGCCCTCGTACCCGGTGGCCGCCCACGCGTCACGGACTGCCCCGCCGGAGGTGTGGGCGCCGGTGGTCGGGGACCAGAGGATGGCGCCGCCTTGGTAGAGCTGGTAGACGCCGCCGCTGCGGATCGGGACCTCCTCCGAGGTGGGGTAGCCGAGGAAGCCGTTCTCCCAACCCTTTGCGGCGAACTCGCTGCGGATCCCGCCGTGGGAGGTGTGGGCGCCGGTGGCCGGGGACCAGTAGACGGCCCCGCCCTGGTAGAGCTGGTAGACGCCGCCGTCGCGGATGGCGACCTCATCCGTGGTGGGGTAGCCGAGGAAGCCCGTGGGGCCGCCGGTCGATGCCCAGCGGGCGCCGACGCCGCCTCCGACGGTGTGGGCCCCGGTGGCGGCGATCCAGTAGATGGCCCCGTGCTGGAACGTCTCGGCGCAGCCACCGCCCGGGGGGCTGGTGCAGTCCTCGGCAGTGACGGGTGCCCCGAGCCAGCCGGTGGCGCCGCCGAGGGCGGCGTACTTGGACTGGATGGGGGAGGGCGCCGGGGGCGTGCTGGGTGGGCTCGTCGGCGCCCCGGTGGGCGTCGCGGTCGAGGTGGGGGACGGAGTCGCAGTGCCGGTCGGCGAACCGGTTGGAGAATCGCTCGCCGTGACAATGGGCGTCGAGGTGGCGGTGGCGGTCGGGTCTGCCGTCGACGTGTTGGTCGGGGAGGGGCTGGCGGTGTCGGTCGGGGACGGGGCGGCCGTGGTGGCCTGGGACGGTGCAGCCGTCGTTATGAGTGCGGCCAGCGCCAGCGCTGCCGCCCACCCCCCGTGGCGGCGGATAGTCATTCCGTCCTCTCTTGGGAGACGGCGGCGGCGCAGTCGGTTCCCGCGGAGGGGGCGTCCTTGCCGAAGCCGGTGGCGGAGACCTGGGCGGTCTGGCCGGGGGCGAGGGTCTTCTGGATGAGGGCGTGGTCGAGGACCGAGGTGTCCCGGGTGAGGCCGATCGCAACGGTGAACGCCGCCCGGGCGGCTCCCTGGTTGGACAGAGTTGCCGTGTACGACCAAGTGCCGTCCACGCCCTTCTGGCAGTGCTCGCCGCTGAGGGCGCCCTCGGCCATGGCCGACGCGACGGCGGGCGCCACGGTGACTGTCGCGGAAGGGACCTGGGCTGCGGCGGTGGTGCCCGGCGCCGCCGGGGCTGCTCCCGGCGCCGCGCAGCCGGGCAGCGCCGCCGGAAGCAGGAGCGAGGCGGCGAGCCTGAGGGCCAGTGGCCCGGGTCTTGATCTCATGGGTGTCCCCCGGATGGAAAGGTAGGTTGTACATGTACAACCTAGTGGCTTGGGCTGGAATCCGGCCTGATGCGAGACAGGACCTTCTCCTCTCCATGTCGGCCGTTGCCGGTCCCTAGAATTTGGGCGGGGGAGGGACCGGCGATGAGGGCCGGACATGGACAGAGACCTCATGCACGAGTTGGCCTGGCAGATCACGGGTCTGCCGGTCCCCGCGCAGCAGGACGAGGCGGACTTCGCTGCGGCGCTCCACCGGGTCGAGACATTCCTGGCCGAGTACAGGCACGTCCCCGACCCGAAGGCCGGGGACGCGTACGAGGCACGGCTGGGGTCCTGGCTCGACGCCGAGCGGGCCGCCGATGAGCACGGCGCCTTGTCCCAGAAGCGCAGGGAGCGGATCCAGCAGGTCGTCGGCCCTGAGTGGCGCGCCGCCGGATAGGGCGTGGTGAGCGTCCTGCGGGAGGGTTCCGCCGAAGCGCTGACCGTGCTCCCGGACCGACCGGCCCTGACCACGCTGGCTCCCCGATGTGCGTCCGCCCAGTTTCGGGGCGCCGAATTCTGGTGCTTTGCACATGTTCCGGCGACCGGCTGCCCGCATATCTTGTGCTGTCGGTGTTAGGCCGGTCACAGCTCCGTGGCCCGGCCGCGCCCCCAGGCCCCACGAGGAGAACGCATGACCAGCTCCACCGGTCAGTCCCAGAGCAACGGAGGACTTGAAGTCCGCTCCATCGACTACGTCCCCCTGGACGAGCGGCACGGGAATGTCTCGAGCATCGGCCCGCTCTGGTTCATGAGCAACGCCCAGATCGCCACCCTCGCGGTCGGGCTCATCAGCATCACCACAGGCGGCAACCTCATCTGGTCGATGATCGCCATCGCCGCCGGGGTGCTCGTCGGAACCCTGTTCATGGCTGCGCACTCGTCCCAGGGCCCCCAGCTCGGACTGCCGCAGATGATCCAGTCCCGCCCCCAGTTCGGGTACGTGGGCGCCCTCCTCGTCTGGCTGTTCGCCTACCTGCAGTACGCCGGGTTCAACATCTTCAACACCGTCCTTGCCGGACAGGCCATCGGAGCGTCCGTGCACGGGGGGTCGGACAGCCTGTGGTTCTGGGTGGTGACCATCGTCGCCGTCGTCGTCGCGCTCTTCGGGTACGACCTCATCCACCGCTTCGAGCGCTACCTGACCTACCTGACCGTGGCGATGCTGGCCCTCCTGACGGTCGCCGTCCTCACGCACCTCGACCTCCCGGCGGCCATGTTCGACCTCGGCGGCTTCCAGCTCGTGCCCTTCCTCGCCCAGCTCGGCGTCGCCGCCGGCTACCAGATCTCATGGGCGATCTACGTCTCGGACTACTCCCGGTACCTGCCGCCCACCGCCGCCGGCCGGACCTTCCGGTACACCTTCTGGGGCAGCGCCCTCGGCGGGATCTGGGTCATGTTCCTCGGGGCCTTCATCGCCGCCGCAGCGGGCAAGGACTTCGACACCATCCCGTCCATTCAGGCCACCGCCGACAAGCTCTTCCCGGGATTCGGGTCGATCGCCCTCTTCGTCGCCGCTCTCGGCCTGGTGTCCGTCACGGCGCTGAACATGTACGGCGGCTCGCTGACGCTGATCTCCTCGATCGACAGCCTCCGCCGCATCAGGCCCACCCTGCGGCTGCGCATCATCACCATTGCCGTCACTGCGGCGATCTCCGTGATCCTGGCCAATGTCGCCTCGGAGGACTTCCTCGCGAACTTCAACGACTTCCTGCTGCTGGTCCTGTACTTCTTCATCCCGTGGACCGCGGTGAACCTCACGGACTACTTCATCGTGCGCAAGGGCCACTACGCCATCGCCGAGATCTTCAAGCCGCACGGAGTCTACGGCCGGTGGGGGTGGCCCGGCATCATCGCCTACCTCGTCGGCTTCGTGGTGATGGTCCCGTTCTTCTCGGCCGGGACGCTCTTCGTCGGTCCCGTCGCCCAGGCGATGGACGGCGCGGACATTTCGCTGTTCGTCGGCCTCCCTGTGGCCGGTGTCCTGTACTGGCTGCTGACCCGGAAGGTGAATGCGGCCGAGGAGGCACGGCTGGGCGACGCGGAGTCGGCTGAGCTAGACGCCGCCGCGCACGGGCACACGCTGCCCTGAGCTGCTGTCACAGGAAGGAGGCGGTCCGGTCATCCGGGCCGCCTCCTTCCTTTCCTGCTGCAGCCGACTCCTCGTGAAGACCGACGCGTCGGAGACGTCGACAGGCGAGTTCCGACCCCGAGCGGCGCCGCAAGCATTTGAGCCTGCTTAACCTCCCCGTCACCCCACCTTTGACCGTTAGTCAGGACAAAGGTGTTCAGTCTTCGGTGGGGGTTGGCGCCATCGGGCCGCCGACGTGCTGTGCCCCAGCGGCTCAGCGCGGTGATGACCTGTCGACATCAGACGAAGGGGCCGGGCGGCCACCGCTGCCTGCGCGTTGAGGCAAGGGCCGGAAGCCCGCAGAACCTCTGCGCCTCGTGCGTGCCCTTCGTCGAAGCTCTTGGGAGAGAGATTCCATGAAGTTCACGACTGCCCTGCGATCTGCTGTCGCCGTCACGGCGTTGGCGTTCGCCGTCAGCGGGTGCGCCCAGAGCAGCACCGCCGGAGCGAACAACGCGGCTGGCGAGGCCGGCTCGAAGACCGTCCGGGTCTTCATCAGCGGTGACACCAACATCCAGAAGCTCTGGGAGAAGGACCTGGGACCGGCCTTCGAGAAGGCCAATCCAGGCTACCGAGTCCAAGTCCAGTTCGATCTGCATGGGGAGCACGACGCCCAGACGCTCGCCAAGCTCTCCAGCTCTGCCCAGCAGAAGAAGGACGCGGGGTTCGACCTCGTGGATGCGGGGTTCGTCCCGAAGGCGTCGTCGGCCAACCTCCTGGAGCCGGTCGACAGCGGGAAGGTCCCGGCGCTGGCAGACGTCCCCGCCGACGCGATCAAGGCCGGGGGGACCAGCGGCATCCCGTACCGGGGCTCGTCCGTCCTGCTCGCGTACAACACCAAGACCGTGGCGGCTCCGCCCAAGACCCTTGACGACCTCCTCGCGTGGATCAAGGCGAACCCGGGCAAGTTCACCTACAACTCGCCCAAGTCGGGCGGGTCCGGAGCGGCGTTCGCCACCACGGTGCTGGACAAGTATGTTCCGGCCGATGTGAGGCAGAAGATGACGGTCGGGTACGACAAGGGCCTCGAGTCCTCCTGGGACCAGGGCTTCGCCGAACTCAAGGGCCTCAACCCCTTCGTGTACCAGAAGGGCGTCTACCCGAACGGCAACCAGCAGACGCTGGACCTGCTCGCGAGCGGCCAGATCCAGATGGCTCCCGTCTGGTCGGACATGTTCACCACTGGCGTTGCGAACGGCTCGATCCCGGCGTCGGTCAAGGCGACCCAGATTTCCGATCCGTCCTTCACCGGCGGCGCGGCCTACCTGGGCGTCCGGGCCGACAGCCCCAACAAGGATGCCGCGCTCAAGCTGGCCCAGTTCGTCCTGCAGCCTGACCAGCAGGCGATGATCGTCAAGGACATCTCGGGCTACCCGGCGATCTCCCTCGACAAGCTGCCCAAGGACCTGCAGGACAAGTTCGCCAACGCGGACACGAAGAACCTGCGCCAGGGCTACTACAACGACATGTCCAAGGACATGAACAACCTCTGGGACCAGAAGGTCCCCGGCCAGTGACAGCCGAGCCGACCACAGTCCGAGAGGATCGGGCGGCCCCGTCGCGCCGCGTGCGCCCCGCACGCGGCGTGGCCGGGGCCCGGGGCGCCGCGGGCCTGGGCATGGCACTCCCGCCGATCCTGCTCATCGCCTTGTTCATCGGGTTCCCGATCGTTCTCGCGTTCGCGTTCAGCCTCGGCTTCACGGGAGGCCTCAACCACACGATCGCCGTCATCGGGCAGAACGTCCACGAGGCCGACGGCGCAGTCCCCGACCTCGGCGCCTACACCGACACGTTCACGAGCCAGCGGTTCCTCGGCGACCTCGCTGTGACGGTGGCCGTCACCCTCACCAGCACCACCATCGTGGTCCTGCTCGCCGCCGCGATCGGCCTCTACCTGAAGTTCAGGGGCGGCCTGGTCGGCAAGGTGCTCTCGGGACTCGCGGTCGTGCCGCTGTTCATTCCGGTGGTGATCGCCTCATGGGCCATCCTGGGCTTCTACTCCGCCAACGGGTTCCTGCGCAGCGTCGCTGCCCAGCTCGGGGTGGAATTCCCGGTCTGGTCGTTCACCATGGTCACGGTCGTCATCGGCTCGGTGTGGACCTCGCTGCCGTTCGCGACGCTGCTCGTCACCTCCGGCCTGCAGGCCGTGCCGCAGGCGATGATCGACGCCGCCCGCGACGCCGGCGCCTCCTTCTGGCGCGTCGTCGCCTCGGTGGTGCTCCCCATGGCCGGGGTGCCGATCATCATCGCGACGACGTTCACGGCCATCGGAATCCTCGGCTCCTTCACGGTGCCCTATTTCACGGGCCCGAACTCGCCGAACATGCTCGGGGTCGACATGTCCAACTACTTCTCGGCCTTCAACCAGCCCCAGCAGGCGGTCGTCATGGCATTCGTGGTGTTCGCGATCGCCTCGGGCATCGCCGCCGTCTACGTCTGGGCCAACTTCCGCTCCGCCAAGGAAAGCGGGGCCGTCTGATGCAGAGCCCTTCGGCGCGCCGAGCCCTGACCGGGACCCTCGCGGCGCTCTTCGCCCTGGCGCTGGCCGTCTTCATCATCGGCCCCCTCGCCTGGCTGGCCGTGCGGGCGTTCGCGACGAACTGGACCTACCCGAACCTGCTGCCGGACGGGTGGACCCTCAAGTGGTGGGGCCTCGTGTTCAGCGACAGCGCCCTCGGCGTGGCAGTGCAGAACTCGCTGTTCTTCGCCCCCATCACCGTCCTGGTCTCCGCGCTCATCTGCCTCCCCGCCGCCTACGCGGTCGCGCGGTTCGAATTCCCCGGGCGCCGGCTCTTCCTCATCGGGCTCTTCGCCGCCAACGCGTTCCCCAAGATGGGCCTGTTCGTCTCCCTCGCGGCGCTGTTCTACACGCTGAACCTCATGAACTCCATTCTGGGAATCCTGATCGTGCACCTGCTGGGCACCGTCGTGTTCATGACGTGGATCCCGTCGGCCGCATTCGCCGCAGTCCCCCGCAGCCTGGAGGAGGCCGCGCGCGATGCCGGGGCATCGAAGGTGCGCGTGTTCTTCAGCGTCACCCTGCCCATGGCGCTGCCGGGCATCCTCGTCGCGGCCATCATGAGCTTCCTGGCCTCGTTCGACGAGGCCCAGGGCACCTATCTGGTCGGCGCGCCGGACTACTTCACCATGCCGACCCAGATGTACACCCTCGTGCTCAACTACCCGACCCAGGTGGCGGCGGTCTTCTCGATCCTCCTCGCCATCCCCTCCGTGGCGCTGCTCCTGGCCGCGCACAAGCACATCGTCGGCGGCCAGCTCGCCGAGGGCTTCCAGATCAAGTAGAGGCACCATGAACACCACGACACCCACCACCGCCAGAAGCGACACAGCAGGAGCATCCCGGATCCCGGAACGTTCCCGGTCCGCGGGGCTCGAGATCCGTACTCTGCGCAAGGTCCTGGGCGGGCGGACCATCATCGACAGCCTCGACATGGCCGTGCAGCCCGGCGAGCTCGTGTCCCTGCTGGGCCCTTCGGGCTGCGGCAAGACGACCACCCTGCGCATGATCGCCGGATTCCTCACCCCCGACGAGGGATCCATCAGGGTCGGCGGCCGCGAGGTCGCCCATCTGGGGCCCGAGCAGCGACCGAGCGCCATGGTCTTCCAGAACTACGCGCTGTGGCCGCATATGACCGTGGCGAAGAACGTGGGCTTCCCCCTCAAGCTGCGCAGGCGGCCCAAAGCAGAGATCGCCGAACGCGTCGACGCCGCCCTCGCCCTCGTCAACCTCCTCCACCACAGGGACTCCCGGCCCGCCCGCATCTCGGGCGGCGAACAGCAGCGCACGGCCCTCGCCCGCGCCCTCGTCCAGGAGCCGGAGCTCCTCCTGCTCGACGAGCCGCTCTCCAACCTCGACGCCAAGCTGCGCGTCAAGGTCCGCGAGGACATCCGCGAGATCCAGCAGCGGCTCGACATCACGACCCTCATCGTCACCCACGACCAGGAGGAGGCCATGTCGATGTCGGACCGCATCGCCGTCATGAATTCCGGCCGGATCGAACAGTTCAGCACCCCCGCTGACCTGTACCGTGCGCCTGCGACGGAGTTCGTGGCCACCTTCATCGGCAGCCTCAACCGGCTCAAGGGCAGCATCCGCGACGGCCGCCTCGTGCCCGGCAGCGGCATGGCCGGCGTCCGTCCGGAGGACGTCGTCTTCACTGCGGACCTCCTCGGAACAGACGGCAGCGGGAGCGGATGGGCGCCAGCGACCGTCGATCGGGTGGTGCCGCACGGCCACTTCGCGGAGCTGCACCTCACACGCGACGACACTGCCCTTCGCAGCTTCGTGACGGGCACCCCGCCTGCCGTGGGAACTCGGGGATACGCGAGAATCACCAGATGGCTCGACTTCGAAGACGGCGTGCTCGCCGGACACGGGGCCGCGGCATGAGCGCGGTTCCGGCGCGAGCGCCCTTCGAAGCCGCTCCGGCCGTCCCACGGAGCCGCGGCCCCCTCGCCACCGCCCATCGTGGACATGTGGAGCGGCACCGCGAGAACACGCTGCCCGCCATCCGTGCAGCCATCGATGCTGGCGCAGACTTCGTGGAGATCGACGTCCGCCTCACCCGCGACCGCCACGTGGTCCTCCTGCACGATGAGACACTCGAACGGCTCTGGAACGATCCCCGGCACATCGCAGCCGTCCACTGGACCGAGGCCGCGGCCCTCGGGAGCGCGGACGCCCGCATCCCGCTCCTCGCAGACGCACTCGACGCCGTGGCCGGGACGGGCTCCGTCCTGGTCATCGATATGGACGAGCCCGGGCCGGCTGCGCCCAGTGTCGCCGTCGTTCACGCCCACGCCGAGGCCGCCCGCGCGGCAGGCCGCGAGGGTGCCCGCGTCGCGTGGTGCGGGAGCCTCGAAGCCATGACCAGGATCCGGGACCTCGATCCCCACGCGAGCATCTGGCTGCCCTGGAACCGGCGGGACCTGCCGCCCAAGCAGCTGCTTGACCGCCTCCGCCCGACCGCCGTCAACTCGGACCACGCGGTCCTGGGCCGCGCCCTCGTCGATGCAGTCCACGCCTCGGGCGCGCTCATGACCTGCTGGACGGTCGACTCCGCCGAGAGCATGCGCTGGGCCCTGGCTCTCGGCGCGGACGCGGTCACCACCAACCGGCTGTCCGTGCTGCAGAGCGTGATCGCCGAAGGGCCGGCCGCCTGGGCTGCCGCGCAGCCGCCGCGGAGCCTCGCTGGCGATGAACTCGTGGCGGCCGCGACGGTGGCCTACGAACTCGGCCAGTGGGCCCTCGAGCACACGCGCGCCGCCGCCCTGGGGACCGTGAGGACCAAGGCGAACGCCGCGGATCACGTCACCGACGTCGACCTCGCGGTGGAGCAGCACGTCCGGGAGGTGATCTCGGCCCGGCTCCCGGGCCACACCGTGGTGGGGGAGGAGTTCGGCGGTGCCCCCGAACCGGGTGTTCCATGCTGGTACGTCGACCCGGTCGACGGCACGGCGAACCTCGCAAACGGCGTGCCGTGGACCGCGTTCTCGCTCGCCCTTGCCATCGACCGTGAGCCCCTCGTCGCCGTCGTCGCAGACGTGTGGCGCGGACAGGTGTTCTCCGCCGTCGCCGGCTACGGCGCCGAAGTCGACGGAGCGCTGCTCCGCCTCGCCACGTCGCAGCCCCCGGCACCCCAGCAGCATGCCCAGCCCGGGGCGCCGCACGAGAACGCGCTCGCCGGCACGGTAGTCGCCACGGAACTGCTCGGGCACGCGGCGTGGCCCGGGTTCCAGGCGTTCCTCTCAGCGCTCACCGACCGGTTCTGCACCCTCCGCGTCATGGGCTCGGGCACGCTCGCCCTCGCCGGGGTCGCCCTCGGACGGGGTTCGGGGAGCGTGATCGCACGATTCAGCCCCATCGACCACCTCGCGGCCGCGCTCCTCGTGCGCGAGGCCGGCGGGACGCTGCTCGACGAGGAGGGCCGGGAGACCGTCTGGCCCTCCTCCGGCGGAGTCATGGCGGCCAGGCCCGAGCAGGCGGACGAGCTGTACGAAGTCTGGGCCCTGGCGCTGCGCGCCGGGCAGGAGGACGCACGGAACGGGAACGGGCAGGTACCCCGTGTGGGCTGAGCCGCCGCGGGACGGCACCCTCTCCGCAGAGGTGGCCGGATGGACCCGGCGCACCCGCTTCGAACTCCTGCGGCGGCTTCCGCTGGCCTTCGCCACCCACCACCCCCAGGGGATGACCCTCGCGGCTGGTCGGGTCTTCCTCACCACGGTGGAAGTCCTGGACCCCCCCGCACCCCTGCCCGGGGCCGACGGCGACACCTCGCGCCGATCGCCGGGGCGGGGGCGGGGACACGTGCTCGTCATCGAACCGGACGGGACGCTCGCCGCTGACATCCTCGTGGGGGAGGGCGACGCCTACCATCCGAGCGGAATCGACCACACCGGTGGGCTGCTGTGGGTCCCCGTCGGGGAGTACCGCTCCCACTCGCGCAGCCTCGTCTACACCCTCGACCCGGTGACGCTCGAGCTCGTCGAGCGCTTCGACGTGGACGACCACATCACCTGGCTCGTATCCAGCCCCGGAGGGGGCGAACTGTACGGTGCGAGCTGGGGCTCGCGGCGCCTGTACCGGTGGGCGCTCAACGAGGCGGCCGACGGCGGGCTGGTCCCGGGAGAGCCGGAAGCCTGGGACAACCCCAGCCGGCACCTCGACTTCCAAGAAGCCCAGTTCGACGGCGGCGGCCGGCTCATCTGCGCGGGCATCAGCGAGCTGCCCGACGCCCACGGCGGGGTGTTCGAGTTCGGAGGGGTCGCCGTCGTGCACTTCGACGAACGCAGGATCGCTGCGGACGTCCCGGTGCCGCTCTTCAGCGCGGCAGGGCACAGCGTCTTCCGCAACCCGTTCGTCCTCACCCGCCACGGCGAGGACGTGGTCCTCCTGGTGGCGCCCGACGATGGTGACGAACCCTGCGGAACCGAAATCCTCGCCTACCGCGTCAGCCAGCCAGCCGAGCCGGCGCCCCGCATCGGGAACCTGCGCAAGCTGGCGTAGCCGCGCGGGCCTTCGTGCTGTAGTCAGGCGGCTTCACGCGCAGCACAGGTCAGTGCGTGGGCTCGGGTGCTCCGTCGGTGGTATCGGGCTCGGGCCGGTGGACGTGGACGAGTTCGCCGCGGACGCTTGCGAGCTCGCCGGACGGCTCGATGCGCAGCTCGACCACGTCCAGGGGGAGCCCGGCCTGTCTGGCGGCGGCGAGGACATCCTCGGGGATGCGCTCGGCCGCGACCGCGGCGCGGTGCGGGATGAGCGGCAGCCGGGCCCGCTCCTCCTCCATGTGCCGGACGGCGCGGTCCACCTGGTCGGCGTCGGCCGAGCCGAGCTGGACCTCCACGACGTGCCGGATCCCCTCGGCCGGGTGGAAGAGGATGACGGCGAACTGGTCGGGCCGCGAGTGCACAACGGTCCGCTCGAACGCGGGCATCCCGTCGCCGAGGCCGAGCATGGCCGGGTCCTCCTCGATGCGGGCGGCCAGCCACGCACCAGCCAGGCCGAAGGAGTCATCGAGGGGCGACCGCTCAGGGGATCCGCTGTTCACGCGGGCATCATATGCGCGCCAGCTGGGTTCCCGCCTGTCATGCGCTTCCTCGGTCCCGGGCCGGCCCGGAGAGAGACGGAGGAGGGACACCTCTCGGGGGTGTCCCTCCTCCAGACGCATGCCTCGGGTCAGGGGCGTCGGCCGGCCTGATCGTTGCCCTCCGGCAGGACCAGGAGCGCATCGCCCAGGGGCCGCTCGCTCGTCCCGGAAGGGGCGTTGACGACCGAGCCGGCGGCGACCGCCGTGGTGGAGCCGCCGCCGTCGAGGTTCATCGCCTGGACCATACCCAGGGACTGCGCGACGTCGGCCTCCTCCTTCAGGCTCAGCCCCAGCGAGTCCGTGGAGCGGCCGTCGGCGGTCACCAGGAGGGTGCGGCCCTGGGCATCGGTGCCGGCGAAGGTGCGCGGGTTCCGCTTGTGCACCCAGCCGTAGTAGAAGCTGTTGGAGTCACCCTGGTGGACCATCCCGTCCTGGCGTGCGGTGACGTCCTCGTGGCCGTCCTTGACGAGCAGGGGGCCGCCGTTGACGACGCTCGTCTCCTTCGTGGTGGGAAGGGCACGGCCGTCCTCGCCCACGACGTCGGTGCTGACGCGCAGCTTCTGCCCGACATGGGCGAGGGCACGCAGCTGGGGGACGGCGGTGCCGGTCGCTTGGACGGTGCGGCCCCCTGCGGGGACAGCGGTGCCGCGGGCATCGGCGACGGCGGTGACGGTGCCGTGGGCGTCGACAGTGACCTCGAGGCCGGCCCCGGACGGGGTCGTGGCCCCGAAGTCGGGCGTGAAGGCCACGAGCTCGTTCGGGTTGGTGCAGGTGACGTCCTGCTGAGGGAGCCCCGTGGGCTGATCGCCCTTCTCGCCGCAGTTGCGGATGAGGCCAGCGGCCCGGTTGATGCCGGTCAGGGGGATGACAGCCCCGGCGGCGGACACGGTCCCGTGCCAGGTGAGGCGCTGGATGCTCGTGGCGTTGGTGTCGCCGTTGAGGACGAGGCCGGGTCGGTCGCCGACCGCTTCGCGGAGGGTCCTGCCGCTGTAGACGCCGACGCCCGCCGGGTCGCCGGGCGCGCCGGCGGCGGGGTCGAAGACGAAGAAGCCGGCGTTGACTCCGGCGACGGCGTGCTGGGCGGCGGCGAGCTGGCTGGTGGTCTCGGGATGCTCGAGGTCCGTGCCGAAGCTGGCCGAGAGCTCGCCGCGGTACTGCTTCGGGTCGATCGTGACGACGTCGAGGTTCCACGGACCGCGCGTGTGGCCGATGGTCCCGGCGTCGCCGTCCCACCCGGTGTAGACGAGCGAGGATGCGTAACCGGCGGCCTTGATCTGCGCGAGGAGGGACGCGCCGTCGGCCTTCGCCGTGAAGTGGCCAGCTCGGACCCGGTAGCCGAGCTGTCCGCCGGCGTCGGCGAGCTGCGGGGAGGTGACCTGCTCGACGCGGGCGTCGACCCCGGCTGTCTGGAGCTTCGCGGCCACGGCTTGGGCGGCCGTCTGGCTGGACAGGGCCGAGGCAGGGGCGTCGGGGTCGGGGGAGTCCGAGGGGATGGCGACTTCGGCGGTCCAGAACAGCGAGCTGTCCGGGGCGCCGCGGTGGATCGTGGTCAGGGTGACGCCGGGGGCGAGGGTCTTCTGGGTCCGGGTCTCGGGCAGGTCGGGGGCGCCGAGGTTCAGGTGCGCCGAGGACGTGGCGGCAGGTGCCGCGTCGTCAGCGTGGGTGGGGGCTGCGGGGCTGAGCAGTGCCGAGGAGACGGCGACCGACATGCCGGCGGAGGCGAGAATTCTGCGGGTTCTGGGGGAGAGCACCGTTCAAGGGTAGGAGCCGGTGCGGGGCGCCCGGCCCGGGTTGGGGAACAGTTGGTGCACGCTTCGCGCGATGTTCACCCCACCCCCTCAGACCGCCGACGGAGGGGGCCGCCCTCCGAGTGCCGGTCAGATGGATCCCGCGAGCTTGTACGCGTACGGCGGGGACCCCTTCTCCGGGTCGAGAGGGCTCAGCACGACGCGCGCACGGCTGCCGTCGCGGTAGGCCATCGCCCAGGACACGGTCCTGCCGTCCCGGTCGTTCTGCTCGGCCGCCCAGCCGGTGAGGCCAGCGCGCCGCGCGAAGTCGTCGAAGACGGCCTGGGGCGCCAAGGCGCTGGTGAAGGTGACCGTGCAGTCGCCGCCACCCCGCGGATCGCTGGGCGACGGGGTGCACTTCTGCGCGGTCCTGGTCGAGCCCGGTGGCAGGCTGACGAAGAAGAGGTCTGTGGTCAGGTTGTAGAGCGCGTGCTCCGCCGCGCCGCCCGGGTGGGGCCGCGCCGGCGCCGCGCTGTCGCCGCCCTGGCCGATGCCGGGCGCTGCCCTGACATCCGCGGCCGTGGTGCAGCCCATCAGCACGAGCGCGGCAGACGCGCCCAGGACTGCTGATCCCCAGCCCCTGCACATCCCGCGCCCCGCGACGGCCCCCATGGCCGCGAGCATATTCCTCAGGCCGGGGAGGGCGGAAGGATGCATGGTGGGGAACCGAGGGCGCGACTCGGACTACGCTCAGTGGCAAGCGGAAAGGGGTCCTGACGTGCTCAACGGCGGAAGCGCGGGAATCAGTGCCGGCGCCCTGGTGGCGGTGGCCGTCGTCCTGGGGTCGGTGGCCGTTGCCCTCTATATCGTGCTGGTGGTGCGCCGCAGGAAGTGAGGGGGGTGGCGCCGACTCCGGCTCAGCCTTCGCAGTCGCGGCAGGACTCGACTCCGTCGGGCACCACCTCGGCGGCGCAGTCCGTCTAGACGCAGACCCGGCAGTACAGCCGGTCCCCGGACCTACGCGCGGCACGGGCGAGCTCGCTCAGCTCGTCGAGGCGGGAGGCGAGGACCTCAGGGTCCGCTTCTCCGAAGAACGCTTCCGTCTGCGCCCACTGGCGGGCAGCTGTGCGGCGGCCGTCTGCGGTCGAGAGGGCCAGCGCCGAGGTGAGCTCATCGGTGAGCGCCACGACATACCGTTCCCCGCCGTCGTGCTCGGCTACGAGGCGGCCCCATCCGGGACTGGCTTCGATCTCCTCGTACGCGCGCCCGGTGAGGATGGCCTCAAGTGTCCCGCACTGGAGGACCGGGTCGAAGCCTGCGTCCTCGACCGCGGGTGACCCGCTGAGTGGGAGTTCGGCGGCGTCGGAAGTGCCGGACTGGCGGATGGTGCTCGCCGCAAGCTCGTCAGCGGGCGCGGCGAAGTACGTGTAGACGACTCCTCCGGGGGTGAGCGTGTCCTCTGAACTGGCAGCGGGGGCGGGAGGCCCTGCTGCCGGCTCCAGCCCGCCGAGGATGTCCAGCACGGTCTTGCAGGGCCAGGGCTCGCGGCAGGCTTTGCAGGGCTCCCCGGCCACCACGCCGGCAGGGGCATGGATCTCCAGCAGGAGTTCGCAGACCGGGAGCGAGTGCTCGCTGTGCGCCATGCCGCGCCGGCGCGCCTCGTGCAGCATCTCGAGCATCGTCTCGTGCAGCGGCGAGGCTGGTTCCGGGTGCGGCATGGCGAGGGAATTACCCGGGCGGCGGGACGAGGAAACCCGGGGTGTCGCGGAACTCACGGTCGGGTCAGCCTTCGCAGTCCCGGCAGTAGTCGATCCCGCCCAACACCACCTTCTGGGAGCGATGGCGTACCAGGAAGCAGGACTGGCACACGAACTCGTCCTCGCCCTGGGGAATCACGTGCACGGTGAGTTCGTCGTTGACGAACTCACCCCCTGCGAGGCCGGCGTCCTCGCCGCTGTCGTCCCCATCGAGCTCAAGCACAACGCTGCGGGGGTCGGGCTTGTTGGCCGACTTCACAGCCTCGAGGGACTCGTGCTGGGATTCCTTCACATCGGAGCGCAGTTCGTCGTAGTCGGCGGCCACGGGCCTGGTGTTCCTCTCGGTCAGCGGGGTTGAGCGAAGCTAAATTACACCTCCGCGGACCCCGCAGCCACACAAGGTGTCCAGCATCACGACTCAGATCGCCCGTCAGGGCCGGGCGCAGGCTTGTGTGACGGCCGCCGATTCCGGGAAAGCATGTTCCCGACAGAAAAGGGTTGGGAGCACATGATCGACAGACATGCGGCACAGGTGCAGAGGGCGCGGATTGAAGGCATCGCGGCGGAGTTGGGTCCCGACGAGTCGCTCTGGTTCGAAGTCCGAAGCACCCGCCACAGGCCGGGGACGCGGTGGAAGGCGGCCGTCGGCCGGCCCGACCGGATCGGGACGGCGTTCTCCGGGGAGAGCCCTGAGTGCGTGCTGTTCGAATTGGACTACCCGAGCCAGCTGCCCGAGTGGCTCGAAGCCATGGGCCTCAGGCCGCAGCAGCCCCTCCCCGTGAACTGGCGCGGGATGGCCTTCTTCGGCTGCGCGGTCGACTGCACCCGGCCCGGCCCCCACTCCACCCAGGACGCGGCCTGAGAGGGCCCCGACGACCGAAGGACAGGCAGAACCGCATGGAAGCTCCGATGCCCCCTCTCATCCGCAGCGTGGTCGAGGTCGATGGCGCCGAACTGTCCTACTTGGCCGCCGGAGAGGCGGACAGTCCACCGCTGCTGCTCCTGCACGGCACGTTCTGGAGCAGAGTCTGGGCGCCGGTGCTGCCGGCCCTGGGCACTGCGGCGAGATGCATTGCGCTGGACCTGCCGGGCTTCGGTGCCAGCGCTGGGGAACTGACGCCCGAGGAGGCAACTGTCCCTGCCCTGGCCCAGACCGTGGTCCATGCTGCGGAGGCCCTCGGCTTCGAGTCGTTCGACGTGGCTGGTCACGACATCGGCGGAGGCATCGCCCAACACCTTGCCGCGACCACAGGGCGGGTGCGGCGGATGGTGCTGATGAACGCGGTGATGTTCGACTCGTGGCCGGTGCCCGCAGTCGAACGATTCCGGGCCCCTGAGGTGCGAGAGTCCACGAGCACAGCCGACCTGCTCGAGGCACGCGAGGCATCGACCCGGGGCAGCACCCTCCGGCCCCTTCGCGACGACGAGATCGCCGACTACCTCAGCCCCTGGCATGAGCCCGCACGGGTCCGCTCGTGGACGGCGATGGCCGCGTCCGCCGACGCCCAGTACACGGTGGCGCTCGTCCCTGCCCTGAAGCAGGCCGCAGTGCCCACGCGTCTCGTGTGGGGGCGCGACGACGACTTCCAGAAGCTGGACTACGCCCGCCGCTATGTGGCGGAGATCCCCAACTCCGACCTGGTGGTCGTCGAAGGGAAGCACATCCCGACCGAGGACTCGCCGCACGAGGTCGCGCAGGCAATCGTGGAGCACCTCACCGCGTGAGGCCCGACGGCGGGGCACCCGGTCAGCGGGGGTTGCCCTCGCGGTCGTGGGAGGCGGGGCGTGACGCGTGGGTGGGCTTCAGGCCGCCGAGGACCCCCAGCACCGTGTGGCAGGGCCATCGCTCGAGGCAGCCCTCGCACGGTGTTCCGGTGGTCTGGCCCGCGGGCGCATGGGCCACCAGCAGGAACCGGCAGGCCCGCAGCGAGTACCTGCTGTGCGACATACCGCGTCGGCGGGCCTCATGGAGCACCTCGAGCATCGTCTCGTGCAGCGGCGAAGCTGGTTCTGGGTGCGGCATGGGAGGGGGATTACCCGAATCGCAGCACGGAGAAACGATGGGTCCGCGGACTTGACAGTTTCCGCCGGCCGGCTTGTCATGCCGATCGCGGCGGTGCCCCGCGGTGACCGATCCCGCGCGACCTCGCGTTCGACAGGACCGCTCGGCCTGTGTGACAAGGGCCGAAGGGGCGGTCCGAAGGCCGCCCGAAGGCCCTTGTAGGGAGCGTTACCGCGGCGTTATCTTCACGATCACTGGGGGGCCAGTCGGCGCTGGCCCCGCTTCACATCCGGCTATTGGGGGTCGCATGAACAGGGATCTGCACACACGGTTCGGTCGGGACATCACGGGGCTGCCGGCACTGCGGCAGCAGGGCGAGCAGGAGTTCGCCGCCAGGGCCAACGAACTCTCGGCCTTCATGCGCGAGCGCGACCGGGCGCCGGAAGCCGCCGCCGCGCACGACGCCGCGGAGGCGAGGCTCGGATCCTGGCTGGACGGGCAGCGGGCCGCCGACCGTCGCGGGAGGCTGAGCCCTCATCGTGCCGACGCCCTCCAGGGCGTTCTGGGCAGGGGCTGGTCCTCGGCGCGCTAGCCGCACGCGCCCGGGAACAGCTGCTCCCGGGAAGTTCCGTTCCCGGGAGCAGCCAGCGCCTTCAGCAGGACAACGGTCAGGGGCGGAAGAGCTCCTCGAGCGTGCCCGAGGTGGTGGGCGAGCAGGTGTTCGCCAGGCAGCCGAGGTGCCAGAGGTGCTCGATGGTCGAGAGCAGCGTGTAGTGGTCGGCGAGCTTGTCCGTGGTCTTGTGCGGCCCCTGGGCCGAGTTGATCACGATGAACGGGGCGTCGCCGCCGCCGAGCACCGTTCCGTTGGCGCCCACGGGGCTCCCAGGGCCGCCCGAGTAGCCAGAGTAGTCATTCTCGTCCCACGCCAGCACGATGCTCGAGTTCGTGGTCTTCCACGTCGGGGAGTCCATGATCTGCGTGACCTGCTGCTTGAGGTAGTCGTCGCCGAGCTTGATCGCGCCGTGGTCGAGCCCGGAGTCCGGGTAGCCGCAGGACGGGATGCCGATCAGGTTCGCGCCCGAGGGGGAGGTGCCGTGCATGTCGTGGCACTGGTCGGGGCTGATCCACACGAAATTGGGGACGTTCCCAGAGGAGAGGTCGCTGGCCAGGTTGTTCTCGAGCGGGACGATCTTCGAGGTGCGGGCGGGGTTGTCCGCGATGTCGGAGAAGTACATGAAGGGGTTGTGCTTCTCGGCGTAGAGCTTGACTGTCGTCGAGCCGATCGTCGGCGCGTACTCGACGGTGGATCCGGCCGAGGGCATCGACTGCATGTAGGCCTTCCAGGAGAGCCCCTTGGCCTCGAGCTGGTCGACGATGTTCTTTCCGGAGAACATGTGCGGCTTGGCGGAGGCGCTTGCGATCTGCGCGGGAGTGAGCGAGGCGGTGTCCGTGGAGTCCCCCGAGCCCGGCACGAACTCCTCCGGGGCGCACGTGACGTCGGCGCCGGCCTTGCAGTCGTCCCAGATTCCCTGGAAGTCGCCCGAGATCGCGGCGAGGTAGTTCGTCAGGCTCGGATGCGTCACCCCGTGGTAGTTGGTCGCGACGTTGTACTTCTGCGCGAGGGAGGTGATGTACGGCGCGTCGGCGGTGTTGCCGATGATCTGGTCGCGGCCGTGGTTCTCCATCATGATCACGAAGACGTGGTCGGGCCCGTCGGCGCCGTGCGCCGCCGGCGCGGCGGGAGTTCCGGGGGCCGCCGAGGCCGCGGAGGGGATGGCCGCAGCGGCTCCGGTGAGCGCCACTGCGGCGGCCATCGCCGCCGCTGCGCCAGCGGCGCGGCTTCTGAGCAGGTTGAGCATGGGATTCTCCTTTGTCGGGGTGCGTCCCGGGCGGGACGCATGGTGCCTCGCTGTCTCAGCCGGGCTGGGGTCTGTCGCAGCCCGGCTCCGGTCATCGGCCGAGCTGTGGGTCGCTCGTGAGGGAGCCTGCGTTCTCGAGCCGCCCGGCGACGACGCGGACCAGGGCGGGGTCCTGCGCGGACGTGACCGTGAGGTCATACCAGCCGCCAGAGGTCGGAAGGACCACGGTCCTCGCTTGGCCGGGGTTGAGCGAGAGGACTTGGGTTCCGGCGCCGTAGGCGTCCTTGAGTGTGAGGTCGGCCTTGCCGGATCCGGCGTTCTCGATCCGGAACCGGGCATGGCCCGCGGTCCCGTCTGCTGCGACGGCCACGCGGATATCCGCGGCGGCCGCAGTGCCCGCGAGGCGGCGGTACCAGCCTGCAGGGCCGTGCATCTGCACGTCATACTCGGTGCCGAGGGGCCAGGCAGCGTCCAGGGCGGCGCCGGCGCCGATCGTGTAGGAGTACGGGGCGGCCGGCAGGAGATTCGAGCGGACCTGCACGTGGGCGCCCAGCGTTCCGGCGTTCTTCCACCGCGCGGTGAGCTTCCCGCCGTCGACCGTCGTCTCGACGTCGAGCGCGTAGCCGAGGCCGCGGGAGGGCCGCGTCCCCTTCTCCTGGCTGGGCATGGTGTTCGCCGCCGGCGGCGTCGGGACGTAGCTGGGGTACTTCTTGGCGGCCGCGATGTCCGCGTCGCTCGGCTTGTACGAGGCGGTGTCCGGCAGGGCCGGGACCGTGCCCGCCGTGGCCGAGAAGTCGAAGGCGCTGGTGAGGTCGCCGCAGACCGCCCGCCGCCACGGGGTGATGTTGGGCGACTTCACACCGAACCGGGCCTCGAGGAAGCGCACGATCGAGGTGTGGTCGAACGTCTCCGAGCAGACCCAGCCGCCCATGCTCCACGGTGAGACCACGATCATGGGCACGCGCACGCCCAGTCCGAAGTGGCCGGGGACGTCCGCCTTGCCGGAGTACGTCATGCGGCCGTCGTACCACTCGCCGTCGGTGGGGACCGTTGAGGCGCCGGGAATCTGCGGGGTGTTGGGGTGCGGCGGGACGATGTGGTCGTAGAAGCCGTCGTTCTCGTCGTACATGAAGAACACCGCGGTCTTGCTCCACACGTCCGGGTTCGAGGTGAGGATGTCCAGGATGTTGGCGGTGTACCAGGCGCCGTAGTCGGCCGGCCAGTTCGAGTGCTCGGTGTACGCCTCGGGGGCGACGATGTAGGAGACCTGGGGGAGCGTGCCCTTGGCGACGTCGTCCCGGAAGATGCGGAAGAGGTCGTCGTGGCCGCCGAGGACGTCAGTGCCGGTGCGGGCCTTGTCGTAGAGCGGCGTCCCGGGCTTCGCGTTCTGGTACTGCAGGAAGTACAGCAGTGAGTTGTCGCCGTAGTTGCCGATGTACGGGTTGCCGGTCCAGCCCTCGTAGTGCGCCGGGTCGAGGCCCTGCCCGATGTCCTGGTAGACCTTCCAGCTCACGCCCGCCTTCTCGAGCTCCTCGGGATAGGTGCTCCACGTGTAGCCCGTCTCGGCGTTCCACAGGTCGGGACCGCCGCCCGTGCCGGAGCCGTTGCCCTTCCCCGACGGATCATCGCCGCCGGCGAACATGAAGTAGCGATTCGGGTCCGTGGGTCCCAAGACCGAACAGTGGTACTGGTCGCAGACCGTGAACGCGTCGGCGAGGGCGAAGTGGAAAGGAATGTCCCCGCGCTCGTAGAAGGCCATGGTCGCGTCGGACTTCGCGGGGAGCCACTTGTCGTACTTCCCGGCGTTGAACGCCTCGTGGGTCATCTTCCACGAGTGGTCGAGGTCTTCCACGAACTGGAGGCCGAGGTTGGGGGCACTCGGGTGGAAGGGGGTGATCTCGCGCGTGGCGTTGGCCTGGTGGAACGAGTCCTTCCCGCTCGGGAGGATCGCCGGGTGGGGGTCCGAGAACCCGCGCACGCCCTTGAGCGTGCCGAAGTAGTGGTCGAACGCCCGGTTCTCCTGCATGAAGACGATGACGTGCTCGACGTCCTTGATGGAACCGGTGGCCCGGTTCGCCGGGATGGTCGCGGCGCGGGCGATGCTCTGACCGAGCATCTGGGACATCGCAGTCCCTGCGGCCGTCACGGCCGAGAGTTGGAGGAAACGACGACGGTTCAGGCTTGTCATGGACTGCTCCTAGTGCACGAAGGTGGCGTCCCCCGCGAGGCAGCTTCCTCCGCGAAAGTGAAGGCCGTATGGAGATGCCGTGAACTTTGGGCGACCGTGCACCCGGCGCCGGGCTGGGGTGCGCCAGCGACAGGAAGGGAGGGGACCCTAGACTGGCCTCGACCGACCGACGAAAGTGACGCCGCCAGTGAACTTCAAGCCCGCATCTCCTTTCCTCCTCGCGGCGCTCGCTGTGGGCCTGGCAGGCTGCTCGGCGCCAGCGTCGGCGCCAGCGCCGAGCGCATCCGCCACCGCGTCGGCGTCTGTTGCCGCCTCGGGCGGGGGACAGGCCACCGGTGCCAGCTCCGGCTGGCAGCTGGTGCCCGCGAACGGGGCAGCGGGGATCAAGGCCGCGGGACTCCAGGTCCTCTCCGAAGAGGGAAGCGCCGAGCACTACCACGCCCACCTCGACGTCGTCTCGGACGGCAGACCCATTCCCGTGCCGGCAGACATCGGCTTCAGCTTCGGGGCGGACGGACAGCCCAACGGCATCTCCGCGCTGCACACCCACGACCCCTCCGGCATCATCCACATCGAGGCCCCCACAGCCGGCGTCACTTATACCCTCGGGCAGGTGCTCACGGAGTGGGGCGTCCTGGACGCTTCGGGCGGCGCCCCGGGCAGTGCGCACTCGAGTGCGGCCGACTGGCAGGCGTACGTGAACGGGGTCAAGCAGCCCGGGAATCCCCGGGACATCAGGCTCAAGGCCCACGATGAGGTGCTGCTCGTGCACGGCGCGGCCCCGGCCACCGTCCCGAGTTCGTACAGCTTCCCCGAGGGCTACTGACGCCACGTGCCGCTGGCCCGGCTCGGTGCAGCCGAGCGCCCCTCTCCAAGGGCCAGCCAATGTTTGCCCAAGGGACAGCCGAGGATTGCGCGGCGTCCGCGTTGGACGCGTCCAAGGTCCCCTAGGATCGGAATCGCAGTGATCCCGCCTTTGGAGGCCCCCTCATGCGCCGACGCGCCCCCCACCACCGTGCCCAGCCCGCCAAGAAGCGCCGCCCCCGACGACCCGTCCGGCAGGGCAACGCGCCCCGCGCCCTCGCCACGGCCGCCGTCGTCCTCGCCGTCGCCGCGGTCCCGATGATGACCGGGCAGGGGGTGGCCCCAGCACAGGCCGCCCCGCCGCCCGCGATCGCCCCGGCTATCGTCCCCGCTGTCCTCCCGCAGCGGACCGCGCAGCTCTCGGTCACCATCGTCACGCTGCAGACCAGCGACAAGACAGCTGCCGACGCCGCCGCGCTGGACGTCAATGCCTACGAGAACGCTGTCTCCTCGGCGAGTGCCTACTGGTCCACGATGTCGGCCGGACGCATCAGCATGCACGTCGACAAGGTCATGGCGGGGTTCAAGACCACCGCCTCCTCGAGCGACGACTTCACGGTCATCATGAACACGGTCGCCCAGGAGATCGGATGGACCCCGGGCTCGTCCAATGTGCTGGTCCTCGCCGTCCCCCGCACCGACGTGATCGTGTACGGGACGACCGGCAACCTGGGAGCCGGGGCTGAAACGGGCCAGACCAGCGGCCTCGTCCTCCTGCCGAGCCCGTCCAACTTCACCTCCCCGGTCACCGCGCACGAGTTCGGCCACGTCCTCGGGCTAGGTCATGCCAACGCCCTGCAGTGCACGGACGGGGCCGCCGACTCGACCCTCGCCGGCACCGACTTCACGGACCCGGCCTGCACCACCCGCTTCTACGGCGACCGCCTCGACCTCATGGGCATCTCGCAGTGGAGCACCCCGCAGCTGAACTCCGTCCTGTACGAGTACGGCGGGTTCGGCACCGGGAACGAGATCCGCAACGTCGGCACCGCCGGGGCGCCCATGTCGATTACCCTCACCCCGTGGGCCGGGACCGGGGCCAACCGTGCGGCGAAATTCCAGGACCCGCTCACGGGGGAGTGGTACTACCTCCAGTACAAGGCCCCGGTCGGGTACGACGCCCCGACCGCCGTCAACGGGAACCAGGGCGTGGAGATCCTCAAGGGCGGCCTCGAACAGGGAACGTCCCTGGTCATCGCCCCGAGCACGATGCCGTTCCTCGGCTACTACGCGTCCAACTTGGCGTGGCAGCCCGGCCAGACCTTCACCACCGCGGGCGGCACCCGGGTCACGGTCAACTCCGTCTCGGCCGCCTCCGCGACGGTCACGGTCACCGGCGGCAACGTGCCCCCGCCCGGCGTCGCTGACCTCATGGACGCCAAGGCCGCCCAGTTCGGCCTCGGCGCCGGATTCGGTGGCTACGGCATCTCCCGCAACGGCGGCTGGTACCACATGTACCAGGGCGGCGCGGTCATCTGGACCCCGGCCAACGGCGCCATGGTCTCCCACGGGGCCATCCGCTCCGTGTGGCAGGCCCTCGGGTTCGAGAACGGCAAGATGGGATACCCCACCACCGATGAGGTGGGCGGCCTCAAGGATGGCGGCGTCTACCAGATGTACGAGGGCGGGGCGATCGTCTGGTCCCCGGCCACCGGCGCCCACGAGTCCACCGGAGCGATCCGCGGCCGCTATTCGCAGCTCGGGTACGAGAACGGCGTCATGGGCTACCCCACCGGCGCCGAGACGTCGGGGCTGAAGGACGGCGGCGTGTACCAGCTGTACCAGGGCGGCGCGATCGAGTGGTCCCCGGCCACCGGAGCTTTCGAGTCCAAGGGCGCCATCCGGGCCCGGTACTCCCAGCTCGGGTACGAGAACGGCGTCATGGGCTACCCCACGAGCGGGGAGACGCAGGGCCTCAAGGGCGGCGGCGTCAGCCAGGCCTACCAGGGCGGCGCTATCGTCTGGTCTTCGGCCACCGGCGCGTTCGAGTCCAAGGGCGCCATCCGCGGCGAATGGCAGGCACTCGGCGCCCAGGACGGCGGCCTGGGCTACCCCACGACCGGCGAGGTTTCCGGCCTCAAGGACGGCGGTGTCTACCAGATGTACCAGGGCGGCGCCCTCGTCTGGTCCCCCGCCACCGGCGCGCACGAGTCCACCGGCGCGATCCGGTCCCGGTACGCACAGCTCGGGTACGAGAACGGGCCCATGGGCTACCCCACGGGCGACGAGGTCTCCGGCCTCACCGGCGGCGGCGTGATGCAGGCCTACCAGGGCGGGGCGATCGTCTGGTCCCCGACCACCGGGGCGTTCGAGTCCAAGGGCGCGATCCGGTCCGCCTGGCTGTCCTTGGGCGCCCAAGACGGCCGACTCGGCTACCCCACCAGCGGTGAGTACGCCGTCGCGGGAGGGGTCGCCCAGGACTTCCAGGGCGGCCGGATCGTCTGGAGCCCCACGTCCGGGATCACCGTCACTCCCAATGGCACCGCGGCCCCGGCTCCGAGCTCGCCGGCCCCGACCTCGACCGCGGCGCCGACACCCAGCCCGTCCGCCGCGCCGACATCGAGCCCGCTGTCCACGCCGAACCCCAGCGTGTCCGCCACCTCGAGCCCGACCGGTAGGGCCACTCCGAGCCCGACCGCGGCCACGACCGGCACTGCGACGCCCACGCCCTAGGCAGGTGTGGCCGACAGGGGCCCCGGACTCCAGCGGAGTCCGGGGCCCTTGTCGCTGCCTCGCGGCAGGCACGTGCCGGCAGAGTGGGTCAGCCGGCGCTGCAGACGGTGTGGAGGTGGGTGACGGCGCCGCTCACCTTGGACGTGCTCAGCGCCGACTGGTCGCCGTTCGCATAGCCCTCGAGCCCCTCGGCGATGGCCGCGATGTCCTTCTTGACATCATCGGAGGCCTTCTGCGCGAGCGTGCCCATCTGACTGGCCACCCCGCTGACCTGGCTGGAGCTGGGGGTGCCTCCGAGGGTCGAGACGTTCTTCTCGATCGACTGGTACTGGGCACAGGAATCCTTCGTGGACAGCTGGGCCGAGCAGCCGGACAGGCCGAGCGCGGCGGCTGTGAGCAAGGCGGGCACGAGCACGACGGTCTTCTTCAATCTGGTCCCTACAGGTAGCTGGCCGGGCCCGGTGCCCCGCCTCGAGAAGCCACACTACCTCCATCAGGCATAGCACGTGATGTGCCCTGATCAGCCCTCGCCGCCCTCAGGTGCGCGCCCGACGCTCGCTGATGAGCTCCTTGCTCCGCAGCAGCCGGAGCGCCGTCACCAGCAGCAGGCCGCCGAGGACGTTGAAGGCGGCGGTGTAGGCGAACCAGCCCAGCCACTGCCCGTAGCCGAAGGGCGCGCCGGCATGGAGCGCGCCGAAGATCAGCAGTGAATCGAGCACCGAGTGGAACAGGGGCAGGCCCGAGAGCAGGAACCCGCCCCCGACGGCGGCGGCGATCTTGCCCGGGACGGACTCGGTGCCCTGCTGCATGCGTGTCATCAAAGTGATGGTGCTCCCGCCCAGCGTAGCCAGGCAGAGGGACTGGAGGGTCGGCGGTGCCTCGGCGAAGCGCCGGGCGGAGTCGATGACCGTGGGGCCCCACTCGGGGAAGGCCTTCATGACGAGCCACATGAAGCACCAGCCGCCCACCAGGTTCGCTGCGAGGGTTCCGATCCACAGCTTGACGAGCTGTCCGAGCCGCGCCTGCCGGGCCGCCACCGCGGCGATGGGCACGAGGAAGCCTTCGGTGAACAGCTCGCTCTTGGCCAACAGGAGGGCGATGAACCCGATGCCGAAGCCCAGGCCGGCCAACAGCCTGCTCCCGGTGGAGTGCTCGACGGCGAGGTACGCCATGACGCCGAGCCCGACGTCGACGCCCCCGAAGAAGCCGGTGATGAGGACCGAGCGCCATGTGCGGTGGAGCCGCTGCGCGCCTTCGGCCACGATGCGGTCGAAGGACTCCTCGATCTCCTCTTCGACCGGGGCATCGTTGCTGCCGAGTTCTCGCCGGCGGTCCTCATCACTCATGCGCGGGCCTCCTCTCGCTGGGCGGTCCTTGATGCCAGTCCCGGTGACGAGGCGGCCCATGCGCGCCTTCCTGACGCTCCGGCGTCCAATTTAGCGCCGCCGCCAGCGGGCCGCCATGCCCCTGGCCCTGAAGGAGCCACCCGGGAATACCGGGCGGTTCCCGTGGTTGCATCCCACATGACAACGATCGGATTCATCGGCAGTGGACACATCGGCTCACAGCTCGCACGCCTCGCCGTGCGCTCCGGCTACGACGTGGTGGTGAGCAACTCGCGCGGCCCCGAGACGCTCTCGGAGCTCGTCGCCGAGCTCGGCGCGCACGCGCGTGCGGCGACCGCCCGCGAGGCTGCGGCGGCCGCCGACATCGCCGTCGTCACCATCCCGCTCAGGAACATCGACCAGGTTCCGGTCGGAGAGCTCGCCGGGAAGACCGTCATCGACACCAACAACTACTACCCCCAGCGGGACGGGTCGATCCCGGCGCTCGACGCCGAGGAGACGACGACCGCCGAGCTGCTCCAGGCACACCTGCCGTCCTCGCACGTCGTGAAGGCGTTCAACCACATCTACGCCAGCGACCTCACCTCCGACCCGCTCCCGGCGGGCTCGCCGGGTCGCCGCGCCCTGGTGATCGCCGGCGACGACGAGCACGCCAAGACCCAGGTGAGCGGGCTGATCGACGAGTTCGGCTTCGACGTCGTCGACGCCGGACCACTCGCCGAGGGCTGGCGCATCCAGCGGGACACCCCCGGGTACGGCCCCCGCCTCGACGCGGCGGGGCTCACACAGGCCCTCGCCGCCGCCAAGCGGTACCGTGACAGGTAGGGCGGCGGGGCGCTCGCAGGGACGTCCTGACCCCCTCGGATTGAAGGGCCCGGCTCGGGGTAATGGTCGCCGGAACCCATAACTCCATCGAAGGGATGTTTCTCGTGTCCGGCGCGGCAGTGGTGCTCAGAGCAAGCGGAAAGCAGAGCGAGGCGTTCCTCACGAGGGTGGAGGGCCTGCTGGAGCGACTCTGGCACGACGACCCCTGGGCCGGGCTCGCGGACAGGACTGCCTTCGAGATCGCCGTCATCGAGGCCGTCTCCAACTCGATCCGCCATGCTCTCCCCGCGCCGGGCCGGTCGATGGTCCTGGAGGTCGAGCTCCGTCCCTCCTACCGCAGGCTCGAGGCGGAGGTGCGGGAGGTCGGCGCCGAGCCGACCCCCTTGGCCCGCCACGACACGGGCTCGGCGCCCGACGCCGGCCGCGGCATGGCCATGCTCAAGCAGCTGATGACCGACGTCCGGTACGAGCGTGCAGACGACGCCAACGTGTGGACCCTGGGCAGGGACCGGACCGACATCTGAGCGCGTCCTGGGACGCCTCACGTGCGGGCGGCCCTGCGGTGCATATGCTGCTCCCGTGGAGAAGGGGGCCCGCGGCGCCTGAACCACGCCCGGACTCCCTCCCACCGCTGGAGAGCTGATGAAGCCTGCCCTGAGGGCACTGCAGAGCCTGGTGGGCGGTGCGGCGCTCGTTGCCTCCTCCCTGCTCGGACTCGCTCCCGGCGCCGAGGCCTCGGCCCAGGTGTACAACCCGTGCGCACGGCTCAGTGCCGGCCAGGTCCGCTTCTCCGCCTACGGGGCCAACCGTGTCACCTTCGCCACGGCAACCGACCGGAGCTCCGACGTCGTCGCGATCACCGGCTGCGTCCGATCCGGGTCGGGCTACGCGCAGGAGTGGCAGGACTGGGGCTACGTCGGCCAGAAGGGCTTCGCCGCGGGCGGTACGTGGGAGGATACCTGGAAGTCCCCGAGCGGCTCCTTCAGCATCACGGAGGCGCTGGGGCGCCGCAATCCCGGGACGGCTCTGAGCTACCACACCGTCAAGCCCGACTCCCGGTGGGGCGGCGAGCGGGGAGCCACCTACAACCAGTACTTCGAGGGTACGGGCGGCGAGTCCGACGAGAACCTGTTCTCCCTCATGAACCAGGGCTACTACGAGCAGGCCGCGGTCATCAACTACAACCGGCTCCCGGACATGCCGACGGTCCAGGGCGCATCCTTCGCGATCTTCTTCCACGCGGGGCGCGTTCCCTCCGCGGGCTGCGTCTCCACCTCCCTCGCCACCGTGACCCGCCTGCTGCAGACCGACCGCCCGGGAGACAGGATCATCATGGGCGCGGTCGACGACGTCTTCGCCCCCTACTCGTCCAACCCGTTCGGAGCCATCAGCGCAAAGTACGGCAGCACCGGGGGCACGTTCGGCAGACTCGGCGCGCCCACCTCGAACGAGGTCGTCGGCCGCCGGGACGGCGGCGCCTACCAGCTCTTCCAGAATGGCGCCATCAACTGGTCGCCCCAGGCCGGCGCGCACGTCTCCCAAGGCGGCATCCGCTCGGCGTGGGCCCGCAACGGCTTCGAAGACGGCCCCCTCGGCTATCCGACCTCGGAAGAGACCGGCGGCCTGCCGGGCGGCGGCGTCTACCAGATGTACCAGGGCGGAGCGATCGTCTGGGGGCCCGGAGCGGGTGCCCATGCCACGCGGGGTGCGATCCGTTCTGCCTATGCCGCCGTCGGCTTCGAACGCGGCCCCCTCGGCTACGCCGTCAGCGACGAAGCCGGCGGCCTCAGGGACGGCGGCGCCTACCAGCTCTTCCAAGGAGGCGCCCTCTACTGGTCGCCGGGCACCGGTGCCCATCTCTCCCTCGGCGCGATCCGCAGCACCTGGGCCAGCACAGGCTCCGAGGCCGGGCCCCTCGGCTATCCGACCAGCGATGAGCTGCGGATCAGCGGCGGGGTCTACCAGCGCTACCAGGGCGGGGCGGTCTACTGGTCGCCATCCACCGGCGCGCATGTGAGCTCAGGCGCACTCCGTGCAGCATGGGGCAGCACGGACTACGAGCGCGGGCCGCTCGGGTACCCGATCAGCGACCCCTACGCGGGGGCCGGCGGGGCTGTGCTGCAGGACTACGAGCACGGGAAGATCGTCATCACGTCGGGCGGCGCGGTGACGATCGAGGGGCCCCAGCCGTAGCCGCGGTCTCGCCAGAAGGGAGCAGCGCAGCGATGCGGAGCACCCGGGCGGGGTCAGCTCCCCTGGAAGTGCAGCTGCACCATGGCCACGGCCGCGGCCAGCAGCAGCCCGAGCAGGACGAGGCCGGTGATGCCGGCGAGCGCCAGGGCCAGGCGGCCCACCGCCACGAAGGGTCCCTTCGGGATCAGCCAGGCCCTCTGCCGCACCGCCGCGAGATCTGGGGTGCCGGCCAGGAGGGGGGCGTCAGCCGTGAATGGGCCTTCGGCGTGCCGGACGGACCGGCGGGCGGCCTCGCGGCCCAGGGCTGCGCGGAGGCGCGCGGACTCGCTGCTCCCGCGCCGTTCGCTGTAGGCGCCGCTCACTGACGAGTCCATCGTGTCCCCCTGATCATGATGTCCGCGATTCTCTCGGCCGCGGCCAGCCGGTGTCCGCGGCGGCCGCCCCCGGGTCTGAACCCCGGGCGGCTGCGCGTGGACACGCTGTCCACCGGCAGGACCCCAGCTCCCGCAGATGGACATGTACAACATATCGCATCGCGGGGGTGCCGAGCTCGCCGCCCGAGGGGGCACCACGGGGCGGATCGGGTTCAACGGCCCACCCAGTGGGCAAACTCACAGCGTCCGGAACGTCTTACCGCCCTATCAGGAGGTTGCTGTCATGCTCGAGAAGCTGCACGAAATGGGGATCAGGAGCGAGTACGCCTACATGGCCGGCTTCGGGTCCATCGGATTCTCCTTCGTCTCGTGGCTCCTGAGCCGCATGAATCCGCGCCACGACCGGGCCCAGTCCGACCGCTGGGGAATCTTCGTGGGCCACTGGGCTCCGACGTTCTTCACGATCGGGATCGCCCTCAAGCTCGAGGAGAAGGGCCGCTGACGCTCCATCGCTGACCCGTCACAGCGGCGCGCTCGCCGGCTAGCGGCGCCCGCGCCCCTGTGGTGACCGGCCGCCGTCGGCCGCGGCATGCAGCACGGCGTCGACCGCCGCGTCCACGCCGTCCCGCCACGGCGCCCCGTGCCCCGGGAGCACCCACCGCGCACCGGTGGGCCGCAGGCGCTCGAGGGAGTCGAGGGCCTGCGCGGGATCGTCGGTGAACGGCGCCGGCTGCGGGCCCTCCTGCCCCGTGAGGACGTGGCGCGTGGTCAGCGCGTCCCCGACGAACACGGCCTCGACAGCGGGCACGTGGACCGCGACGCTGCCGGGGGAGTGGCCGGGCAGCGCGATGATCCGCGGCGAGCCGGGGAGGTCCAGCACGTCGCGGTCGGCAACCTCGCGGACCTCGGCGAGGTGGACGGGCCGCAGCGCGCCTTTGGCCACCGCGTAGGCGAGGAACCGCACGAGGGGACCGAGGCGCATCCGTCCCCAGCCGGGGCTCGTGGACCCCTGGCCGCGCGCCCTCGCGCTGTCCGCCGCGTGCACGTAGACGGGAATCCCGTGGTCGCGGCGCAGCCGTTCGGCGAAGCCGAGGTGGTCCGGATCGCCGTGCGTCAGGAGCACGGCCCGGATGTCCGCGACGGAGCGGCCGAGGCCGGCGAGCTCCCGCTCGAGGTCGCGCCAGTGGCCCGGAAGGCCCGCGTCGACCGCCGTGATGCCCGAGTCGTCGACCACGAGGTAGGCCGCGACGATGTCATTGCCGATCCGGTGGAGCCCGGGGCGCAGTTCCATGGCGCCCATCGTAGCCAGCCGCCCGCCGCGCGCCACCCCCCGATGCCGAACGCCTGCGCCCCCTTGATGTCTCGATATACGAGAAATATGATCATCGAGAAGAAATCCGCCCCGCACCCCGGAGGCCCAGCCATGGCACCCCAGTCCCGTCCCCTCCCCGCGACTGAAGCGTCGGGCGTCTCCGCCCCGGCCCCGGAGGCGGGTGGCTCAGGTGGACGACGGCGATGGCTCGGGCTCGTGGTCATCAGCCTCGCCGTCTCGCTCATCATCGTGGACTCGACGATCGTCAACGTCGCGATCCCGTCGATCGTGAAGGACCTCGCCGTGGACTCGACCGGGGTGCAGTGGGTCCAGGAGTCCTACACGCTCGTGTTCGCGGCCCTCCTCCTCGTCTTCGGCACGCTCGGCGACCGCATCGGGCGCCGGCGCCTGCTGCTGCTCGGGGTCGTCCTCTTCGCCCTGTCCTCCGTGGCCGCGGCCTTCGCCCCCACCGGGGGCATCCTCATCGCCTCCCGGCTCGTCCAGGGCGTGGGCGGCGCGATGGTCCTGCCCTCCACCCTCTCGCTCATCAACGCCGGCTTCAGGGGGTCCGAGCGGGGGATCGCCTTCGCCGTCTGGGGCTCCACGATCGGCGGCATGTCTGCGGTCGGCCCACTGCTCGGCGGGTGGCTGACCACCTCGTTCTCGTGGCGCTGGGCCTTCGGGATCAACATCCCGATCGCCGCGGTCATCGTCGTGGGTGCGCTCGCCGCGGTCGCCGAGTCCAAGGACGGCGGCCGCCGGCCCCTCGACCCGGTCGGCGCCGCCCTCTCCGTCGTCGCCTCGGCCTCCCTCGTCTTCGCCCTCATCGAGGGCCGGACCTACGGGTGGTGGACCGTGGACCACCGACCCAGGATCGGATCCTGGGAATGGCCCGGACCGGTCTCGCCCATCCCCTTCGTGTTCGGCCTCGCGCTCGCCGGCATCGCCGCCTGCGCGCTCTGGGCGGCCCGCCGCGAGCGCCGCGGCATGGCCAGCATGTTCTCGGTCGAGCTGCTGCGCATCCCCTCGTTCCGCAACGGCAACCTCGCCGCGCTCATCGTCTCGCTCGGCGAGTTCGGCATCATCCTCGCGCTGCCGATCTGGCTCCAGAACGTCCTCGGCTTCAGCGCCCTGGACACCGGCCTGATCCTGCTGGCCCTCGCCGTGGGCTCGTTCGCGGCGAGCGGCCTCGCTGGGGCGCTCAGCCACCGCGCGTCGCCGGTGGTGATCGTCCGGGTCGGCCTCGCGGCCGAGATCGTGGGTGTGGCCGGGCTCGGAGCGGTCATCGGGCCCGACACCCCGTGGGGGCTGCTGGTGCCGTTCCTGTTCGTCTACGGCTTCGGGGTGGGCCTGGCGACGGCGCAGCTGACCGGAGTGGTCCTCAAGGACGTCCCCGTCGCCCTGAGCGGGCAGGCCTCCGGCACCCAGAGCACCGCGCGCCAGATCGGCTCGGCGCTGGGCATCGCCGTGCTCGGCACGGTCCTGTTCTCCTCGGCCTCGGGCCTCTTGGGCGGCTCCCTAGACGGCCGCGGTGTGCCGGCCGCGCAGCGGGACTCCATCGTCTCCGCGGTCGTGGACAGCTCGGGCGCCCCCATCGCCGGGCTCGCCGGCTCGCCGGCCACCGCGCCGGTGGCCGCGGACGCGAAGGCGGCGTTCTCCGAGGGCACCCGGTACGCGGCCTTCTCGGCCGCGAGCTTCCTCGCCGTGGGGCTCCTCGCGACCCTCTCCCTCGGCCCGGGGCGCGAGCGCCGGCGCGCCTCCCACGGGGCCGCGGACCGCGAGGCCCAGCGGGCCTGAGCCCGCGCCCAGCGGCCGCCGCTATCCTGTGCCCATGTCTACCCAGCTCATCGAGATCTCAGCCCCTGACGGCACCGCCGAGGCCGTCGTCGCCCGGCCCAGCACCGGCGAGGGCCCCTTCCCGGGCGTCATCCTCTACATGGATGCCTTCGGCATCCGGCCCCGCATCGAGGAGATGGCGCAGCGCATCGCGGACTGGGGCTACGTGGTGCTCGCCCCGAACGTGTTCTACCGCGAGGGCAGCGTGGCCCAGCTCGCTCCGAGCCTCGACATGACCTCGGCCGAGGGGCGCGAGGAGGCCGTCAAGGCGGCGTTCCCGCGGGTCGGCCGGCTGACCGCCGAGAAGGCGCTGCCGGACATCGACGCCTGGGTCGCGGCGCTCCGCGGTCTCGAGGGGGTGGCCGCGGGTCCCGTCGGCGTGACCGGCTACTGCATGGGGGCGCGCCTCGCCGTCCGGACCGCGAACGCCCACCCCGAGGTCGCAGCGTGCGGCGGCTTCCACGGCGGCGGCCTCGCCACGGACGACGCCGACAGCCCGCACCTGGGGCTGCCCGGCGCCCGGGCCCGGTTCGTCTTCGGCCACGCCGACCACGACCGGAGCATGGGCCCGGAGGCCGTGGAGCGCCTCGGCGACGCGCTCGCCGCGGCCGGCCTCGAGGCCTCCAACGTCATCTACCCCGGCGCCTCCCACGGCTACTCGATGGCGGACACCTCGGCCTACAACGAGGAGGCCACCGAGCGCCACTTCCGCGAGCTCCGAGACCTCTTCGAGGCGACCCTCACCGCCTGAGGCGCCCCCGGCGCGAGGAGGGCGGACGACGCGGGTGGCGGCCGCCGTCGTCCGCCTGCCCCGGACGGCGGTCCCGGCAGCGCTACTTCTTCTTGTCAGGGCTGATCAGGCTCGGCGGCGGCGCGTCGAAGGCGCCGTGGTTGTACAGGCCGACCGCCTTCTGCATGTAGTACGCCCACTGGGGGCCGGCGATGTAGGCGCCGTCGATGGCGGGCCAGAACCGGCCGTTGACGTAGACGTTGCGGCCGAGGTGGTCCTCCGGATTGTGGAGCGCCTCGCCGAAGTACGAGGCGGTCGAGAGCCCGCGGGTGTAGCCGACGAGCCAGGTCTCGCTGTTGTACTGGTTGGTCCCGGTCTTGGCCGCGTCCGGCACCCCGAGCGTGATGGTCTTGCCGGCGTTGTCCTTGATGTTGTAGCCGGAGCCCTTGGTCAGCACGTCCTGGAGCACGTTCGTGACGGCCTTGGCCACATCCGGCTTGACGGCGCCCTCGCGACAGTCCTTCGACTGGCCGCCGATCTTGGTGCCCTGGGCGTCCTTGACCGAGGTGATCGACCGCGGCGTGCAGTACGTGCCGTCGGCGGCGAAGGTCGCGTAGGCGGAGGCCATGGTCAGCGGGGACACGTTCATGCCGCCCAGGAGGTTGCCGAGCGTGGACATGTCCAGCTTCTTGCCGCCGCCCTCGCCGTCATGCATGCCGAGCGCGTCGGTGGCGCGCTGGATGTCGCAGAAGTCGCTCAGCCCGGCAGCGGAGGCGAAGGTGGCCGTGTTGATCGACTGGTAGATGCCCTCGCGCACCGTCATGGGGCGGTACCAGTTGGGCTCGTCGTTCTGCAGGTCCGGGGCGGTGTTCCAGGGCGGGCGCGCGGTCGTGTCGTCGTAGGCTCCGGTGACCTTGGCGCACGTGTCGTGCCACGGATGGTTCAGGGGGTAGCGGCGCTGGGCGGCGTTGACCTTCTCATCGGTCGTCTTGCCCTCGTTCAGCCACGCGGTCAGCGTCAGCGGCTTCGCTGACGAACCGGGCTGGAAGCCGCCCGCTCCGCCGATGTCGTTGCCGTGCGCGTCCGTCCGGTCCACATTGAAGTTGTAGCTCGTCACGAAGCCGAGGCCCTGGCCGGGGAGCATCCGGGTGTTCTGGGCCATCGCGAGGATCTTGCCCGTGCCGGGCTGGACCGTCACGAGAGCCGTGCCCCACTTGTCCGGGTTGGCGCCGGCGGTCGCGTCGACTTGGGCCTGCGCCGGCCCCTGGAGGCGGGGATCGAGCGTCGTGGAAATGGTCAGGCCGCCGCGCATGACCGCCGCGTAGCGGTCGTCGGGGGTCTTCCCGTAGGCCGGGTCGTTGAGGACCTGGTGGAGGACGTAGTCGCAGAAGTACTGGGCCTGGGCGGCATAGGCGCAGCCCTGATGGGGCGGGCTGACCTTCAGCTTCAGCGGGCTCTTGGCGGCGTCGTCGTGCTGCTTCTGCGTCACGTAGCCGTGCTTGAGCATGGCGTCGAGCACGAGATTGCGGCGCTGGACCGAGGCCTCGGGATGGGCGGTCGGATCGTAGACCGAGGGCCCGTTGACGACTCCGGCGAGGAGCGCCGCCTGGGGGAGCGTGAGGCCCTTGGCGTCCACGGAGAAGAAGTACCTGCTCGCGGCCTGGATGCCATAGGCGTTCGGGTTGAAGAAGACGAGATTGAGGTAGCCGGCCAGGATCTCGTCCTTGGAGTACTTCGTCTCCAGGGCGATCGCGAGCTTCATCTCCCGCAGCTTGTCCCCGAGGTCCTTCTGGCCGTTGAGGACCACGGTGGGGTCCTGGCCCTGGGCGATCAGGTTCTCCTTGAGGACGTTCGCCACGTACTGCTGGGTCAGGGTCGAGGCGCCCTGCCGGTCGCCGCGCAGGTTCGCGATGACGGCCCGGAGGATGCCGGTCGTGTCCACGCCGCCGTGCTCGTAGAAACGGTAGTCCTCGATGGCCACGACCGCGTTCTTGACGTCGGGCGACATCGCGTTCAGCCCCACCGGCGTGCGGTTCTCGCTGAAGAGCGATGCGATCGGCGAGCCGTCGGCAGCGACGATGCTGGTCACGCGTGCCGGGGGCGTGACGGTGAGTTCCGAGGGAAGGCTGTCGAAGAACTTGACGGTGCCGTTGGTGGCGCCCCAGGCCGCCGCGGCGACGGGCATGAAGAGGCCCGCGGCGAGCGTCCCGCACAGCACGCTCACAACGACGAAGGCGACAAGCCGCCCGAGGACTGCGGCTGCTCTGAGGACTCGGGCCATGCTCAGCAGCTTAGGGGGTCGGGCAGGCCCGGACGAGCAGTCATCGGTGGTCCTCGCCGAGCCGCCGCAGGTACGTCTCGAGGTCGTAGGGGCTGCCCCGGGGCGGACCCTCCCGGGCTGGGGGTCGGGCGGGCGATGGCGGCCGGGCGGGTGCTGGGTGCGATGGGTGCCGGGCGGCCGGGACCTCCGGGCGGGCCCGGTCCCCGGTGCGGCGGCCGTCCCGGCGGCGTCCCCGCACGGCCGCGCTCCAGGTCCAGACGAGGACGATGAGCACGATCGGCACGCCGCCGGCCCGGGCGACGTCGAGCACGGCCAGGCAGAGGGCCGCGACAAGGAGCCACCGGAGCACGAGGACGGCGAGGGGGAGCGGACGCACCCTCCTCAGGGCCGCCCATTCGAGGACCGGCTGCGGCTCGTCCCGGGCGGGCGTGGGCCGTGGGGCAACGAGGGCGCTCCGGTTCTGGCCGATGCGCCGCCGGTGCCGGACCCTGTAGTGCCTGCGTCCCACGGGAGCCTCCTGCTCGCCTCCCTCCAGTGTAGGAGCACCTACCCTTGAGGCAGGCGGGTGGTGCGCACCCGCGCCGCATTCCATGACGTCCCCAGGAGAAGGTGCCCCATGTCCACGCTCAAGGAGCGGCTCCAGGCCGACCTCGTCACCCATATGAAGTCCGGCGACCGGACCGCGCTCACCACGGTGCGCAACGTCCTCGGCGAGATCGAGACGCGGGAGAAGTCCGGCAAGACTCCGGTGACGCTCGACGACGCGCAGGTCACCTCGCTGCTGCAGAAGGAGGCCTCCAAGCGGCGCGAGACCGCCGAGATCTACGCCGGGGCCGGCGAGGACGCCCGCGCCGCGGCGGAGGTCGCCGAGGCCGAGGTCATCGAGGCGTACCTGCCGCAGCCGCTCACCCGGGAAGAGGTCGAGGGCATCGTCGACGACGCCATCGCCGCGCTCAGGGCCCACGGCGCCGAGCTGTCCATGCGGCAGATGGGCCAGGTCATGAAGCCCGTCACCGCCGCCGTCGCAGGCCGGTTCGACGGCAAGGCCGTCAGCGAGATCGTGCGGTCGAGGCTGGCCTAGGCCTCTTCGAACCGGCTCGCGTCCCCTGCCCCGTAGCGGGCGACCTCGGCGGCGCCCGAGGTGAAGTCCACCACCGTGGTCGGTTCGGAGCCGCATTCGCCGGCGTCGATTACCGCGTCGACCACAGTGTCGAGCCGCTCCTTGATCTCCCAGCCGTCCGTGAGCGGGTCTTCCTCCCCGGGCAGGAGGAGAGTCGAGGACAGCAGCGGCTCGCCGAGCTCCCGGAGCAGGGCGCGCACCACGGCGTTGTCCGGGATCCGCACCCCCACGGACTTCTTCTTGGGGTGGAGCATGCGCTTGGGCACCTCCCGCGTGGCCGGGAGGATGAAGGTGTAGGGCCCGGGCGTGACGGCCTTGATGGCCCGGAAGACGTCATTGGGCATCTCGACGAGCTGCCCGAGCTGGGCGAACTCCGCACACACGAGGGTGAAGTGGTGCTTGTCGTCGAGGTGCCGGATCTGCCGGATCCGTTCCAGCGCCTCGCGGTTGCCCATCATCGCCCCGAGCGCGTAGCAGGAGTCCGTGGGGTACGCGATGAGTCCGCCGTCGCGCAGGATCTGCACGACCTGGCTGATGGCCCGAGGCTGCGGGTCCACGGGGTGCACGTCGAAGAATCTCGCCATGCCCGCCAGCCTACGCCTGCCCAATCCGCAACTCTCCGAGGCCGTGTGCGAGAAATGTCGGACCCCCTGCCTAGCCTCGAATTATGAGCACAGCAACGGTCCTGACGCCGGTCCCGGGCCTCCACGGAACCGGTCCCCACCCCCTCGACCCTGCCCGTACGGCCCCGCGGCGCGAGGACGACTGCGCCGAGTGCGGCAGCGCCCTCGCGGAGTCCGAGGAGCACCGCTGCGCGGACTGCACGGACCTCGCCGCCCATGCGTGGTGCCGTGACTGCGGCGCGGTGCTCGCCGACGCGGACCTCGACGCCGGCGCCTGCGCCTCCTGCGAGGCCTGAGCCGTCCTGTGAGCACGACCGTTCCACCGTCCCGTCTCCGACGGGAGGGTCCCGCAGCATGATGGGGCCCCACCACGCGGCCTGTGGCGCAGCAGCCTGGGTCGCGCTGACCACCCGTGTCCACTTCGACCTCTCTGCGGCCACCGCGCCGCTCGGCCTCGGCCACGTCGCCTTCGACCTCGGCTGGCCGCTGTTCGAGGCCTCCCCGGTCGGCGTCGTCGTCGGCGCGCTCGTCACGGCGGGAGCGGCCCTCCTGCCCGACGCCGACCACCGCAGCGCAACGATCGCCCAGTCACTCCCGCCCGTCTCGAACGCGGTGTGCGCGGGGATCGGGGCGATCGCCGGCGGCCACCGCAACGGCACGCATTCGCTCGTGGGCATCGCCGGCTTCGTCACGCTGGCGTGGTTCGCCGGGCACTGGACCCTCCAGACGCCCCTGTGGGGGACCGTCTACCTGGGTGCCGGACTCGTGTCGCTGCTCCTGGTCTCCTTCGCGGCCAAGGTGCTCGGCATCCTGCCCGACGGCGTCCAGAAGCTGCCCTGGATCCTGGCCGTGCCGCTGGCCGTCTTCGTGGCCCTGTGCGCCCCGGACGAGCAGGATTGGTTCCCGCTGGCCGTCGGCATCGGGAGCGCGGTCCATATCGCCGGTGACCTCCTCACGACCGGGGGCTGCAATCTCATCTGGCCGTTCCGCTTCCGCCGGCCGAAGTTCATGCACAAGACCCCCGTCATCCGCTGGATCTGGCGGCGCGGCGGCCATCTGAGCATCCCCGTCCTCGGCGACGCAGGATCCTGGAGGGAATGGCTCATGCTGGTCCCCGTGAGCGTCTACGCGATCGTCGGGGTCGGGACCTCGCTCGTGGACCTCGGCCGTCCGGGAGTCCTGTGGGCCATTGCCACGTGGGGGGTGGGCGGCCGATGACGACGGCTGTCGGACGGATAGGGCACAGTAGAACCGTGAGCACCGAGACTTCCCTGTCCCAGCCGTCCCCTGCCCTGCCCAGTCTCCCGGGGGAGGAGGAGACGGCCGAGGCGATCGCCCGGACGATCGCCGCCGAGCTCGGCGTGGCGCCCTGGCAGGTGAAGGCCGCGATCGGTCTGCTCGACGGCGGCGCGACCGTGCCGTTCATCGCGCGGTACCGCAAGGAGGCCACGGGCACCCTCGACGACGCCCAGCTGCGCGACCTCGAGGAGCGGCTGCGCTACCTGCGCGAGCTCGAGGACCGCCGCCGTGCGGTCCTCACCGCGATCGCGGAGCAGGGTGCCCTCACGGAGGAGCTGCAGTCCGCACTGCTCGGCGCCACGACGAAGTCGGAGCTCGAGGACCTCTATCTCCCGTACAAGACGAAGCGGCGCACCCGCGCCCAGATGGCCAGGGAGGCAGGCCTCGAGCCCCTCGCGGACTCGATCCTCGCCGACCCTTCCCAAGATCTCGATGCCCTCGCCGAGTCCTTCCTGAACGAGGAGAAGGGCATCACCGGCGTCGCCGAGGCGCTCTCCGGCGCCCGCGCGATCCTCACCGAGCGTGCCGGCCAGAACGCCGCACTCGTGGCCGACCTCCGCGAGCGGCTCTTCCGCGGCGGTCGGCTGCGCTCTGCTGCAAAAGCCGGCGGTGCCGCAGCCTCAGCCGAGGGCAAGTACGCGGACTTCGAGGACTACGTCCACCCCGTCGACGCGCTGCCCGGCCACCGGGTCCTCGCCCTGCTGCGCGGCGAGCGCGAGGGGGCCCTGGCGCTCGAGATCGCCGAGGCCGACCCGCGCGACGAGGCCGCCCGGTCCGAGGCACGGGCAGCCTACGAGGCTGCCGTGGCGCGGGCGCTCGGCGTTCGGGCCGGTGCCGGCACCCCGGCCGGGAAATGGCTCGCGCAGACGGTCAAGGTCGCTTGGCAGGGCCGGCTCCTGGCCAAGCTCGAGTCCGACCTCAGGGCGCGCCTGTTCGATGCCGCCGAGGAAGAATCGGTGAAGGTGTTCGCCGCCAACCTCCGCGACGTGCTCCTCGCCGCGCCGGCGGGCAACCGGGCGGTGCTGGGCCTCGACCCCGGCCTGCGCACCGGGGTGAAGGTCGCGGTGGTCGACGGCACGGGCAAGGTCCTGGACACCGCCACTGTCTATCCGCACGCCCCGGCGAAGAAGTGGGACGAGTCGCTGGCCGTCCTCGAGAAGCTCGCGCGGCGGCACACCGTCGAACTCGTGGCGGTGGGCAACGGGACGGCGAGCCGCGAGACGGACCGGCTCGCGGGCGACCTCCTGGCCCGGATCGGCCTTCCCCGTGGTTCCAAGGTGATCGTCTCGGAGGCCGGGGCCTCGGTCTACTCGGCGTCCGCGCTGGCCTCCGCCGAGCTGCCCGACCTCGACGTCTCCCTGCGCGGTGCGGTCTCGATCGCCCGCCGGCTCCAGGATCCGCTCGCGGAGCTCGTGAAGATCGATCCGAAGTCGATCGGCGTGGGCCAGTACCAGCACGATGTCACCCAGTCCAAGCTCGAGCGCACCCTCGACGCGGTGGTGGAGGACTGCGTCAACGCCGTCGGGGTGGACGTCAACACGGCCTCGCCCGCGCTGCTGGCACGGGTGGCCGGCCTGGGCCCGACCCTGAGCCGCAACATCGTCGAGTACCGCGACGCCCACGGCGTCTTCGCCTCCCGGGCGGAACTGAAGAAGGTCCCGCGCCTGGGCGCGAAGGCGTTCGAGCAGTGCGCGGGCTTCCTGCGCATCACCGGCGGCTCCGAGCCGCTGGACGCCTCGGCCGTCCACCCCGAGGCCTACGGGCTGGCCGGGCGCATCCTCAGGGCGGCCGGGGGATCGAAGGAGCGGGTGGCGACCCTGGACCCCTCGCAGTTCGCGGACGAGCGGTTCGGCCTGCCCACGGTGCGCGACGTCATGACCGAGCTGGTCCGCCCCGGCCGCGACCCGCGCCCCGAGTTCGTCACCGCCTCGCTCACGGAGGGCGTCGAGACGATCAACGACGTCCGGCCCGGCATGATCCTCGAGGGCACGGTCTCCAACGTTGCCGCCTTCGGCGCGTTCGTGGATCTCGGAGTTCACCAGGACGGCCTCGTCCACGTCTCCGCGATGAGCACCAAGTTCATCTCGGATCCCCGTGAGGTGGTCCAGTCCGGGCAGGTGGTCAAGGTCAAGGTCCTCGACGTCGACGTTCCCCGCAAGCGCATCTCGCTGACGCTGCGGCTGGACGACGAGCCGGGCGGCGAGCGGGGCGAGCGGAAGCCCGCGCGCGGCGGCGAGGACCGGCGTCGTGCGCCCGGCGGCGGTGGCCAGCGGGGCGGGAACCAGAGCGGTGGCGGCAGCCAGAACGGCGGCGCCCAGCGCGGGGGGAACCAGAACGGCGGCCAGCGCGGCTCAAGCCAGAACGGCGGCTGCGGCCAGCGGGGCGGGAAGGCCCAGCCGGCCGCCGACACGGCCCTGGCCGATGCCCTGAGGAGGGCCGGGCTCGCCCGTTGATGCCGGCCCGGCGGGAGGAAGGCGCCCAGCCTCGGCCTGTAGGGTAGTCCGGATGAATTTTCCCGTGACCTTGAATGGCTCCCGCGTGGCCCTGCGGGACTGGACGCCGGACGATGTCGAGGGCCTGCGGCGCTGGATCGTTCCGCCCGCCACCGGAGTGCACGAGTGGCAGCTCTACGACGGGCCCTTCTATGGGCGGTGGACGGCGGAGGGCGCCAACGGCTGGTGCGACGCGCTGCTGGCCCGGGCGCACGACGGCGTGTGGCCGGCCGTGCGCGACCACCTCCCCATCGTGGACGCCGCCTCCGGAGAGTTCGTGGGGCAGGTGTCCTGGTACTGGGAGGAGAAGCCCGGCCCCGAGTCTGAGGACGGCACGGCCCTGCTGCCCTGGCGCAGGCTCGGGCTGGCCGTCTACGACCCGGCGCACTGGTCCGGCGGCTACGGCACCGAGGCCCTCCGGCTGTGGACCGGCTACCTCTTCGCCTCCACTGACAGCGGCCGGCTCGACTTCGCGACCTGGAGCGGCAACGCCGGCATGTGCCGGGTGGGGGAGAAGCTCGGGTTCACCCTCGAGGCCAGATACCGGAACGCGCGCCAGGTCCGCGGAGAGCTGTACGACGCGGTCGTGTACGGGATCCTGCGCGAGGAATGGGAGGCTGCCCATGGCGGAGCGTGACGAGGTGCTGACCGACGAACTGCCGGTCGCTGCCCGCGCCGCGCGCAGGCGGGGACCAGCTCCCCGACGCCGGGCAGGGCAGGGGAGGGCTCGGCCGATGCGCGCGATCGTGCTGGCCCTGGGCGTGGCCCTCGTCGGCCTCGGCGTGGCCACGGTGCCCGCGCTCGTCCTCGCCGCCGCGGCCCTGGTGCTCGGCACGGCCCTGTTCTGGAAGTCCCGGGCGCCGCGCTCCGCGGGGTCGGCGGTCGTCCCGGCCGCCGCCGTCTGGGGCGCGGGAGCTGCCTCGCTCCTCTCCCTCGCCGCGCTCTCGCTGCACGTCATCACGGGGGCGTGGCCACCGCCCCAGGCCGCAGCGCACGGTCCGCGCCAGGACAGCGTGCCCGCGCCGCCGTCCAGCGCTGTGCCGGCCGTCCGGGCGTCCTCCGCGCCGCCCGCGCCCTCGGCCTCCTCCCCGGCCACCGCCAGCGCCGCGGCGAGCGAGGCGGCCCGGCCCGAAGGGCCGCCCCAGCCGGCCGCCCCGGCTCCGGCGCCGTTCGAGGCTCCCGCGCGGCAGGCTCCCGTCCCCGCCCCACCCGCGCCCGCGCCGTCGTCCGCCTCCACCCAGCCGGCGGCGGCCCCCTCCGCTCCCGCCCGTCCGGCCCCGACCGCGCCGGCCCCGTCGCCGACGTCGGGCGGCTCCCCGACGCGGCCGGCGCCGGCCCCGACGACGTGCAGCCCCGACCCGACGACGAGCCTGCCCACGGTCCAGATCGGCATCCTCGGAGTCGGCGCCTCGGTGTCCACGGGCGGCGACGGAGGCTCCTGCCCCTAGGGCCCCGGGCGCCCGGCCGGCGCCGACAGCAGGGGTGTGGCCGAATTCACACTGGCCCTGCCCTGATCCGCGCCATTCCGGGGATCGCGGGCCCTCACAATAGGTGGTGGGCCCCTATGGGAGGGGCGCGGATCGAGTGGAGCGATGTTCGAGTTCAACCTTCAGACTGCCGTGTTCTTCGGCACCGTGGCGCTGGGAGCGCTGCTGTTCACCCTGGCTGTCGTGGCGCTCTTCGGGGCGACCCTGATGCTCGGCGCATTCCGGGGCATCAGGCATACCACTGAGGCGGCGCAGGAGCGGCTGCACCGCGACCATTCGCGCCTGGCCGGCTGAGACAGCGGCTTCAGAAAGGCCCCGATCCGTCGGATCGGGGCCTTTCGCGTCCCCAGGGGTTGACGGCGCAGCGCGTCCGCCGATACTTAAGTACATGATTAAGTATTCGGAGGGGGAGGCGGACCGGCTCGACGCCGCGTTCCACGCCCTCTCCGATCCGCGCCGCAGGGCGATCGTCACCCGCCTCTGCGAAGGGCCCGCGTCAGTGAGCGCCCTCGCCGCCCCGCTCGGGGTGAGCCTCCCCGCCGTCGTCCAGCACCTCGCGGTCCTCGAGGCAGCGCGGCTGATCACGACGTCGAAGTCCGGCCGCGTGCGCACCTGCACCCTCGCCCCGGACGGCCTCCGTGCCGCCGAGTCCTGGCTGCACTCACGGCGCCTGCCGCAGGATCGCGCCGTCGACCGTCTCGAGGCCTTCCTCTCCCAGGCCTCCGAACCGAAGGAACAGCCATGAGCCAGCAGCTCCAGTCCACGTTCACCATCACCCGCACCCTGCCCGCGCCGCCCGAGCGGGTGTTCGCCGCCCTGTCCGACTTCGAGGAGAAGAAGCAGTGGTTCACCGGCCCGGCCGACTGGACCCAGGTCGAGGCCTCGCTCGACTTCCGCCCCGGCGGCAGCGAGGTGAACATCGGCCAGGGGCCCGACGGCGACCGCAGCGAGTTCTATGCGCACTACTACGACATCGTGCCGAACGAGCGCATCGTCTACACCTACGAGATGCACCACCGCGGGGTGAAGCTCTCCGTGTCCCTCGCCACCTTCGAGCTCGAGCCCGAGGGGGCGGGGACCCTGCTGACGCTCACCGAGCACGGCGTCTACCTCGATGGGCACGAGGACCCGGCCCTGCGCGAGCAGGGCACGCGGATGCTCTTCGACCAGCTGGCCGCGTACGTCGGGCGCGTCCGGGCCTGACCCCCCCGCGCCCCGTCTGGAAGTCACCTCCTGTGGGTCACCTTCTGGAAGTCACGTCCTGGGAGTCACCTCCTGGGGGTCACGTCCCGGGAGCCACCTCCTGGGGGCCGCTCCCAGGAGGTGACGCCCAGATGAAGCGGGGGCGTCCATGTGGCCCGAGGCATTTGCCCCTGTGACCTCCCGCATAGCAGAATGGTGTGTGCAGTCCCCAGTTGCGCGTGTCCGCACGCGGTGGGGCGGCGACAACTGAACACAGCCTCTGATCTGCGGCGGGAGAGTCCTGCGAGCAAGAGCAAGCAGGCGCCGTAGGAGCAACACCTCCCCAGGAATCTCTCAGGCACCTGTACCGCTGCGGCAAGGCAACTCTGGAAAGCAGCGCCCGTCACAGGGCGTTCACCGACGGTGCAAGCCGGATACGATCCGGCGGAATCTCTCAGGTCCCATACAGAGCGGGGAGGAACTGGAGTCAAAAGCCAGCCCGGCCGGGCCGGCCTGATTGATGGAGTTCCCCGTGACGGACCTTTTCCCCGCAGCCTTCGTCGACCGGCACATCGGTGCCCGCCGCGAAGCAGACATCAAGCACATGCTCAACGCCGTGGGCCTCGACAGCGTCGACGCCCTCGCGGCCGCGGCGGTCCCGGACAGCATCAAGCAGGACGCGCCGCTCCAGCTCGGCCGTGCCCTCAGCGAGCCCGAGGCGCTCGCCGCCCTGCGGGAGCTCGCCGGCAAGAACACCCCCCGCGTCCAGATGATCGGCCAGGGCTACTACGACACCGTGACGCCGCCGGTGATCCGCCGCAACATCGTCGAGGACCCCGCCTGGTACACGGCCTACACCCCCTACCAGCCCGAGATCTCCCAGGGCCGGCTCGAGGCCCTCCTGAACTTCCAGACCGCGGTCGAGGACCTGACCGGGCTCGAGATCGCCAACGCCTCCCTCCTCGACGAGGCCACCGCCGTGGTCGAGGCCGTGCTGCTCATGCGCCGCGCCAACAAGAACAAGGCGGCCGCCGGCGGCAAGACCGTCCTCGACGCGGACCTCTTCCCGCAGTCGATCGCGATCGTCAAGGGCCGCGCCGAGGCGCTCGGCTTCGAGGTCGAGGTCGCGGACCTGTCCGCGGGCCTGCCCGAGGGGCCGATCAACGGCATCGTCCTCCAGCAGCCGGGCGCGTCCGGCCTGGTGGCCGACGCGACGGGGCTCATCGCCGAGGCCAAGGAGCGCGGCGCCATGGTCACGGTCGCCGCCGACCTGCTCGCCCTCACGCTCATCAAGTCCCCGGGGGAGCAGGGGGCCGACATCGCGGTCGGCAGCGCCCAGCGCTTCGGCGTCCCGCTCTTCTACGGCGGCCCCCACGCCGCCTTCATGTCCGTCCACAAGGGCCTCGAGCGGCAGCTTCCCGGCCGCCTCGTCGGCGTGTCGAAGGACGACGCCGGTGTCCCCGCCTACCGCCTCGCGCTCCAGACCCGCGAGCAGCACATCCGCCGCGAGAAGGCCACCTCGAACATCTGCACCGCGCAGGCCCTCCTCGCCATCGTCGCCTCGATGTACGCCGTCTATCATGGCCCCGAGGGCCTCAAGGCCATCGCCGAGCGCACCCACGCCCACGCCCGCTCCCTCGCCGCCGCCCTCGAAAGTGCCGGCGTGGAGGTGGCCCACCGCAGCTTCTTCGACACCGTGACCGCCCGTGTGCCCGGCCGCGCCGCCGCGATCGTGGACAAGGCCGAGAAGGCCGGCGTGAACCTGCGCCTCGTCGACGCCGACACCGTGGGCATCTCGTGCGACGAGACCACGACGGCGGACCACGTCGCCACCGTCGCGGGCGTCTTCGGCGCCGGCGCTGCCGGAGACGGCCTCGACGCGCACGCCAGCAGCGAGGCGGCGGCCTTCGCGATCGAGACCCCGGCCGTGCGCACGAGCTCCTACCTCACGCACCCGGTGTTCCACGCCTACCGCTCCGAGACCCAGATGCTGCGCTACCTGCGCAGGCTCTCCGACCGCGACCTCGCGCTCGACCGCACCATGATCCCCCTCGGCTCGTGCACCATGAAGCTCAACGCCACGGTCGAGATGGAGGCCATCACCTGGCCCGAGTTCGCGGGCATCCACCCCTTCGCGCCGGACTCCCAGACCGCGGGCTGGCGCGAGCTCATCGCCGGCCTCGAGGCCGACCTCGCCGCGATCACCGGCTACGACCAGGTCTCGATCCAGCCCAACGCGGGCTCTCAGGGCGAGCTCGCCGGCCTGCTCGCCATCCGCGGCTACCACCACTCCCGCGGCGAGGCGCAGCGCGACGTCTGCCTCATCCCGGCCTCGGCCCACGGCACCAACGCGGCCTCCGCCGTCCTGGCCGGCATGAAGGTCGTCGTCGTGGCCACCGCCGCGGACGGGACCATCGACCACGCGGACCTCGAGGCCAAGATCGAGGCCAACCGGGAGAGCCTCGCGGCGATCATGATCACCTACCCCTCCACGCACGGGGTCTACGACGCCGACGTGCGCGAGGTGTGCGAGCTGGTCCACGCCGCCGGCGGCCAGGTCTACATCGACGGGGCCAACATGAACGCGCTGGTCGGCCTGGCCCAGCCCGGGAAGTTCGGCGGGGACGTCTCGCACCTGAACCTGCACAAGACGTTCTGCATCCCGCACGGCGGCGGCGGCCCCGGCGTCGGCCCGGTCGCGGCCCGCGCCCACCTCGCCCCGTTCATGCCCGGCGACGCCGCGGCGTGGCAGGGCGGCCCCGGCGAGCACGGAGTGCCCGTCTCGGCCTCGCGCTTCGGCTCGGCCGGCGTCCTGCCCATCTCCTGGGCCTACGTGAAGCTCATGGGCGGCGAGGGCCTCACCGAGGCCACGAAGTCCGCGCTGCTCGCGGCGAACTACATCGCCAAGCGCCTCGACTCCTCGTTCCCCGTCCTCTACACGGGCGAGGGCGGCCTCGTGGCCCACGAGTGCATCCTCGACCTCCGCGAGCTCACCGCCAAGACCGGCGTGACGGCGGAGGACGTGGCCAAGCGCCTCATCGACTACGGCTTCCACGCCCCGACGCTCGCGTTCCCGGTGGCCGGCACGCTCATGGTCGAGCCGACCGAGTCCGAGGACCTCGGCGAGATCGACCGCTTCATCGATGCGATGATCGCCATCCGCGCCGAGATCGACCAGGTGGGCGCGGGCGAATTCGCCGTGGCCGAGTCGCCGCTGCGCCGCGCCCCGCACACGGCCGCCGCCGTGGTCTCGACCGAGTGGGACCGCCCCTATACCCGCGAGCAGGCGGCGTTCCCCGGCAAGGTCCGCACGCAGGACAAGTACTTCGCCCCCGTCGGCCGGATCGACGGGGCAGCGGGCGACCGCAACCTCGTGTGCGCGTGCCCTCCCCTCGACGCGTTCGAGGACTGAGAGAGCACGCCGGAGAACCGCTAGGAGACTGCCATGACTGAGACCACCACTGAGAAGCGCACCGCTCTCTACGCCGAGCACGCGGCGCTCGGCGCCGCGTTCACCGACTTCGGCGGCTGGCAGATGCCGCTCAAGTACGGCTCGGAGCTCGCCGAGCACCGCGCCGTCCGCGACGCCGCGGGCCTGTTCGACCTCTCCCACATGGGCGAGGTCTGGGCCACCGGCCGCGGCGCCGCCGCGTTCCTCGACTACGCCCTCGTGGGCAAGCTCTCCGCGATCGCGGTGGGCAAGGCCAAGTACTCGCTCATCTGCGCCGAGGACGGCGGCATCATCGACGACCTCATCGTCTACCGCGTGGCGGAGGAGGACTTCCTCGTCGTCCCCAACGCGGGCAACGCGGCCACCGTCGCGGCGGAGCTCGCCTCCCGTCTCGAGGCGTTCACCGCGGCCGGCGCCGGTGCGGCGGCCGGCGCCGTCGCCCTCCGCGACGCCTCGGCCGAGACCTCCCTCATCGCCGTCCAGGGCCCGAACGCCGAGGCGATCCTGCTCTCCGTGGCCGGCTCCGAGGACCACGAGGACATCCGCCAGCTCAAGTACTACGCCGGCATCGAGGCGACCATCGCGGGCGTGCCCGTCTTCCAGGCCCGCACCGGCTACACGGGCGAGGACGGCTTCGAGCTGTTCGTCGGCAACGAGCTCGCCGCCCAGCTCTGGGCGGCACTGCGCGAGGCGGGCCAGGCCCATGGCCTCATCCCGTGCGGCCTCGCCGCCCGCGACTCGCTCCGCCTCGAGGCCGGCATGCCGCTCTACGGCAACGAGCTCTCCCGCGAGGGCTCCCCGTTCTCGGCGGGCCTGGGCGGCGTCGTCGCCCTCACGTCCAAGGAGGGCGACTTCGTGGGCCGGGCAGCGCTCGAGGCGAAGAAGGCCGCCGGCGAGGGCACCACGAGCGGCCGCCGCCTCGTGGGCCTCAAGGGCCTGGGCCGCCGCGCCGCCCGCGCCCACTACCCGATCCTCAAGGACGGCGTGGTGGTCGGCGAGGTGACCTCCGGCCAGCCCAGCCCCACCCTGGGCTACCCCGTCGCGCTGGCCTACGTGGACATCGAGCACGCGGAAGTCGGCACCGCCCTCGACGCCGACCTGCGCGGCAAGGCCGAGCCGTTCGAGGTTGTCGCGCTGCCGTTCTACAAGCGCCAGAAGTAGGCCCGGCGCCGCCCGCGCCCCACCGATTTCCCTTCAGAGAAGAACAGGAACACCGCCCATGAGCAAGGTCCAGACCGGTCTCCGGTACTCCGAAGAGCACGAATGGCTCGACACCGACGCCGCCCCGGCGAAGATCGGCGTCTCCCAGGTCGCCGCAGACGCCCTCGGCGACGTCGTCTACCTCGACCTGCCCGAGGCCGGCAGCACGGTCAGCGCGGGGCAGACCTGCGGCGAGATCGAGTCCACCAAGAGCGTCTCCGACCTCTACTCGCCCGTCTCGGGCACCGTCGTCGAGGTCAACCAGGAGGCGATCGACAACCCCGCGCTGGTCAACGAGGACCCGTACGGCGCCGGCTGGCTCTTCACTGTCGAGGTCTCCGAGGAGGGCCCGCTCATGAGCGCCGAGGAGTACGCGGGCAAGAACGGCGGCGAGCTGTGAGCGCCGCACCCGTGCAGAGCGCCGGGACCGCCGCGTTCGAGCAGGTGCGCTCCGCCTCGCTCGACGCCGACCTCGCCGCCCTCGACCCTGAGATCGCCCAGCGCATCGACGCCGAGGCGGCCCGCCAGCGGGGCGGCCTGGAGATGATCGCCTCCGAGAACCACACCGCGGTCGCGGTCATGCAGGCCCAGGGCTCCGTGCTGACGAACAAGTACGCCGAGGGGCACCCGGGCAAGCGCTACTACGGCGGCTGCGAGCACGTGGACGTCATCGAGCAGCTCGCGATCGACCGGGCCAAGGCGCTCTTCGGCGCCGAGTTCGCCAACGTCCAGCCGCACTCGGGCGCCCAGGCGAACGCGTCGGTGATGCACGCGCTCATCAAGCCCGGCGACACGATCATGGGCCTGAACCTGGCCCACGGCGGCCACCTCACGCACGGGATGAAGATCAACTTCTCCGGCAAGCTCTACAACGTCATCCCGTACCAGGTCCGCGAGGACGACCACCGGATCGACATGGCCGAGGTCGCCCGCCTGGCCGAGGAGCACCGGCCCCAGCTCATCGTCGCCGGCTGGTCCGCCTACGCGCGCCAGCTGGACTTCGCCGAGTTCCGCCGCATCGCCGACTCTGTCGGCGCCTACCTCATGGTGGACATGGCGCACTTCGCCGGCCTCGTGGCCGCGGGCCTGCACCCCTCGCCCGTGCCGCACGCCCACGTGGTGACCTCCACGACCCACAAGACCCTGGCCGGGCCCCGCGGCGGGATCATCCTCACCAACGATCCCGCGATCGCCAAGAAGGTCAACTCGGCCGTGTTCCCGGGCCAGCAGGGCGGCCCCCTCGAACACGTGATCGCCGGCAAGGCCGTCGCGTTCAAGATCGCCGCCTCGGAGGAGTTCAAGGAGCGGATGGAGCGCGTGCTCGCCGGCGCCAGGATCCTCGCCGAGCGTCTCACCGCCGACGACGTCAGGGCCGCCGGCATCGGCGTCGTCTCGGGCGGCACGGACGTGCACCTGGTCCTCGTGGACCTGCGCCACGCCGCCCTGGACGGCCAGCAGGCCGAGGACCGCCTCGCGGCCATCGACATCACGGTCAACCGCAACGCCGTCCCGTTCGACCCGCGCCCGCCGATGGTGACCTCCGGCCTGCGCATCGGGACCCCGGCGCTCGCGACCCGCGGCTTCGGCGAGGCAGCCTTCCGCGAGGTCGCGGACATCATCGCCGAGGCCCTCATCGCGGGCCCGGACGAGGACCTCTCCGGCCTGAAGGCACGGGTGGACGCCCTCGCGGCGGCACACCCGCTCTACCCGGGGGTCGCCGACCTGGCATGACCCCGCGTGCGGGCCCGGCACGCCCGGGCCCGCACGGTCACCCTTTTTCCGAGGAAGGAGACACCGACGATGGCAGTCGGCGTTTTCGAACTGTTCTCCGTGGGCATCGGCCCGTCCAGCTCCCACACGGTGGGACCCATGCGCGCCGGCGCGGTGTTCGCGCGAGAGCTGCGCGAGCAGGGCTTCCTCGAACAAGTCGCCTCCCTCCGGGTTGACCTGTACGGCTCCCTCGCGGCGACCGGCCACGGGCACGGGACCTTCACCGCCGTGCTCCTGGGCCTGGAGGGCTTCGAGCCCGAGGAGATCCTGCCCGAGCAGGTCGAGGAGCGCCTCGCCTCGATCTCCGAGACCGGCAAGCTGAATCTCGCCGGCGGCAAGGTCCTCGAGTACTCGGTCGAGGAGATGGTCCTCCACCCGCTCACGGTGCTGCCTCGGCACACCAACGGGATGAAGTTCCAGGTCTTCGGGGCCCCGGGCCCCGATGGTTCAGCGGCCCCGCTGCACGAGGCGACGTTCTTCTCCGTGGGCGGCGGCTTCATTGTCCGCGAGGGCGAGGAGGACACCGCCCGCAAGGAGCTCGAGGAGTCCAAGAAGGAGCTCCCGTTCCCCTTCCGGACGGCGGCCGAGCTGCTCGGCCGGTGCTCCTCCAAGGGGCTGTCGATCAGCGACATCATGCTCGTGAACGAGAAGGCCTCCCGCTCCGAGGAAGAGATCCGTGAAGGCCTGCTGCACATCTGGGCGGTCATGGAGGCCTGCGTCGAGTCCAGCCTCAAGCGCGAGGGCCTGCTGCCAGGCGGCCTCAAGGTGCGCCGCCGCGCGCCGGACTGGCACGAGCGGCTCCTGAAGGAGGACAAGGACCGCGACGCCAAGTACTGGCAGGAGTGGGTGAACCTCATCGCCCTGGCCGTCAACGAGGAGAACGCCTCCGGCGGCCGCGTGGTGACGGCCCCCACGAACGGCGCCGCCGGCATCATCCCCGCGGTCCTGTACTACGCCCTCAACTATGCCCCGGGCATGGACAAGGCCACGCAGGAGGACAAGGACGAGGTCGTGGTGAAGTTCCTGCTCGCCGCCGGCGCCGTCGGCGTCCTGTACAAGGAGCAGGCCTCGATCTCCGGCGCGGAGGTGGGCTGCCAGGGCGAGGTGGGGTCGGCGTCGTCGATGGCCGCCGCTGGCCTGGCCGAGGTCATGGGCGGCACGCCGGCCCAGGTCGAGAACGCGGCCGAGATCGCCATGGAGCACAACCTCGGCCTCACGTGTGATCCGATCGGCGGCCTCGTGCAGGTGCCGTGCATCGAACGGAATGCGATCGCGGCGGCGAAGGCCATCAACGCCGCCAAGATGGCGCTCTGGGGCGACGGCACGCACCGCGTCTCCCTCGACGAGGTGATCGTGACCATGCGCGAGACCGGCAGGGACATGAGCCACAAGTACAAGGAGACCGCGATGGGCGGCCTCGCCGTCAACGTCGTGGAGTGCTGACCGCGGCCGCACACGCCGCAGGAGCGCCGCTCGTGACTGAACTGGTCCCCGAGGGTTGGACTGGTGAAGTGAAAGTCTAGGCTGCGAGGGCCTGGGCCCGGTATCGGACCGGGC